>JBIITV010000009.1:0-59082 GCA_044340325.1 Lysobacteraceae bacterium | reverse complement strand
GCCGCATGCTTCATCAGCCAACCGACGCTGTCGACCCAGATCAAGAAGCTTGAGGAGGAGTTGGGCGTGTCGCTGGTCGAGCGCGCGCCGCGTCACGTGATGCTCACGCCCGCGGGGCGCGACGCCGCCGAGCGCGCGCGCCGGATCATCGCCGATGTCGAGGAGATGAAGGAGGCCGCGCGCCGCAGTCAGAACCCGGAAGCCGGCGCGGTGCGGCTCGGTATCTTTCCGACGCTCGGCCCGTACCTGCTGCCGCATGTCGTATCGCGGGTGCGGTTGCGCTTTCCGAAGCTGGAACTGCTGCTGATCGAGGAGAAGACCGAGGTCATCCTGCGTCAGCTGCGCGAAGGCAGACTCGATGCCGGCGTACTCGCGCTGCCGCTGCACGACGATCAATTGCATATCGAACCGCTGTTCGAGGAACCGTTCATGCTGGCGGTGCCGCACACGCATACGCTGGCGGCAAGCAAGACCCTGACCATGCAGGACTTGGCTCACGAAAGCCTGCTGCTGCTCGAAGACGGCCACTGCCTGCGCGATCAAGCCCTGGACGTGTGCCATCTGGCCGGCGCCGGCGAGAAAACCGGGTTCCGCGCGACCTCACTGGAAACCCTGCGACAGATGGTGGCCGCCAACGTGGGCATCACCTTGCTTCCGGTGCTGGCGGTGAAGCCGCCGGTCGCCGCGTCGCCGGACCTGCGCCTGCTGCCCTTCCGCGCGCCCGCCCCGAGCCGGCGGATCGCGATGGTCTGGCGCCGCACCTCGGCGATGTCGGAATTCCTGGTCAAGCTGGCGGCGGTCTTCGCCGACCTGCCTTCCAACCTGCTGACCACCAGCGATGTTCCTACGCATGGGGGTGCGCAGCGCCACCGCGGCAAAGCGCCTGTCTGAAGCCGACGCAGCTGCGGTCATCGGGCGCTTGTATCCCTGCGGTATTCATGCGGCTGCTCTGCCGGATCCATCGCATCTTCATACTCGTCGGGCGTATGCTCGGGAATCAGCGCTGCTGTCACGCAGCGCCAGTCACACCGGCTCCACGTCGGGTCGACGCATCGAACATCAATCCGGAGAGCGAAGGCCATGAGTCTGAAAGGCTCGAACACCGAAGCCAATCTGAAGTCCGCGTTCGCCAGCGAATCGCAGGCCAATCGCCGCTATCTGTACTTCGCGCAGAAAGCCGACATCGAGGGTTACAGCGATGTCGCAGCTGTATTCCGTTCTACGGCCGAAGGCGAAACCGGTCACGCGCACGGTCATCTGGAATACCTCGAGCAGTGCGGCGACCCGGCGACCGGCCTGCCGATCGGCGACACCTCGAACAATCTGAAGTCGGCGATCGCCAGCGAAACCCACGAGTACACCGACATGTACCCGGGCATGGCCAAGGCCGCCCGCGACGAAGGCTTCGACGAAATCGCCGACTGGTTCGAAACCCTGGCCAAGGCCGAGCGTTCGCACGCAAACCGGTTCCAGAAAGCGCTCAACGAGCTCGGCGCCTGATTCAAGGCATGGCGATTCCGATCCCATGACCGCTCTCACCCGCACCGATCTCTACAGTCTCGAAACCTATGCGGTCGAGCGCGCCGCATTCCGCGCACGCGTGCTCGCGCACAAACAGCTGCGCAAACTGCATGTCGGCGAACATGTGACGCTGCTGTTCGAGGACCGGCTCACGATCCAGTATCAGATCCAGGAAATGCTGCGGATCGAACGGATCTTCGAGCCGGCGGCGATCCAGGATGAACTGGACGCCTACAACCCGCTGCTGCCGGGCGGCGCGGACCTGAAGGCGACGATGCTCATCGAATATGTCGATGCGGATGTCCGCCGCCGCGCGCTGGCGCGTCTGGGCGGCATCGAGCGCAACGTCTACGCCGAAGTGGATGGCCACGGCCGTGCCGCGACTCACGCCGATGAGGACATGGACCGCAGCGACAGCGAAAAGACCGCTGCGGTGCATTTCCTGCGCTTCGATTTCAAGCCGGAAATGATCGCCGCATCGCGCGCGGGCGCTGCGCTGCGTTTCGGCATCGACGATGCGCGGATGCCGCTCGCGGTGGAGGTACCGGCCGCGATCCGCGCAGCGCTGTTGCAGGACTTCGTCTGAACCGCCGATATCGCAGGAGACCGGCGTAGACTGCGGCCGGATTCGGCTCCGGAACCGCCCATGCTCCGCTGGCTACTGATCTTCATCGCCATCGCCGCTGCCGCCTGGTGGCTGGCATCCCCATCGTCGCCGTCCGTCGACTCCGCAGCCTTCACCGCCGCGAACGGACAACCCGTTCTGGGCTGCATGCCGCCGGCGCGATTGGCGGGCGACGACGGCACCGTGCAGAGCGACACCCCCGGTGGCATGACGCCGTTTCCTCTCTCGAACGCCGTTGCGAAACCGCTCGCGGGATTCAGCGTGGCCGCGCGCGTGCTGTCGCGCGAGGACTACGACCACGGCCGCGAAGCCGACTTCTCGCCGGTGGATCTGGCGCTGGGCTGGGGCCCGATGCGCGAAGACGCGGTGCTGTCGCGGCTCGATATCTCGCAGTCCGGGCGCTTCTATCGCTATCGCTGGAGCGGTCAGGCGCCGATTCCGCCGGACGAGATCGTGCGCAGCAGCGCGAATATGCACATGGTGCCGGCGAACTCGGCGGTCGCCGCTGCGCTGGATGCGGTGGCGGCCGGCGACCGCGTACGCATCGACGGCTGGCTTGTACAGATCGATACACCCGACGGTTGGCGCTGGCGCAGCTCATTGACGCGAGAGGACTCCGGGGCGGGCGCCTGCGAGGTGATCTATGTCTGCGGCGTCTCCAGACGATGACCGTCGTTTGATGTCCGCAGATGGAGAACAACAGCGCCGGCAGCGATCCCCGGCGATGGAAGCGGGGCGCGCCCGCTACAGACCGGTCGGACAGCTCACACCGGTACCGCCGAGCCCGCAGTATCCGTCCGGGTGTTTGGACAGATATTGCTGGTGTTCTTCCTCGGCGTAGTAGAACACCGGCGCCGGATACAGGATCTCGGTGGTGATCGCGCCGTGTCCGGCCGCCTTCAGCCCCGTCTGGTAGGCATCGCGGCTGGCGATGGCGACGGCGTACTGCGCCTGGGTGTCGCAATAGATCGCGGAGCGATACTGCGTGCCGGTGTCGTTGCCCTGACGCATGCCCTGGGTGGGGTTGTGGCTTTCCCAGAAGGTCTTCACCAGCGATTCGAACGACACTGCCGCCGGGTCGTAGACCACCAGCACCGCTTCGGTGTGCCCGGTCTCGCCGCTGCACACCTCGCGATAGTTCGCGTTGGGCGTATGGCCGCCGGCATAGCCCGCCGCCGTGGTGAAGACGCCCGGGATCGACCAGAACTTGCGCTCCGCGCCCCAGAAGCAGCCCATACCGAACTGCACCCGCGCCAGACCCTCGAAGGCGTCGCGCAGCAGGCGGCCGTTGACGTGATGCGCGTTGCGCAGCGGCATGGCCTCGTCACGGCCCGGCAGCGCGCGTTCCGCCGAAGGCATGCGTTGTTTGTGGGCGCCGATGCCCAACAGTGATTCGAACATCTGATCTGCTCCCGAATGGATGCTACACAGAGGCCCGGACCGGGCCGGGCGTTGCGCGACGCGCCTCTTATCTACGCAACAGAAGATGCGGGCGGATCACGCCGACTCAAGCCTGCCGACTGCAGCCGCCTACTCAAGCCGTCGCCGGACGCGGCGGCGCGAACACCGCCGGCGCGACGTGCACTCGATTGCGGCCCGAGCGCTTGGCGGCATAGAGCGCCTTGTCCGCGCGCTCCACCGCAGGCCCGGGAAGCGCTTCGTGGGCGAGCTGGGTCGCCACGCCGATACTCACGGTCAGACGCAGGCTCTGGTCTTGATGGCGCACCTCGCTGCGCTCGATCGCGACCCGAATCTGTTCGGCGATGGCACGCGCCATCTCGGTCTGCCTGCCGGGCAGGATCACCAGGAATTCCTCGCCGCCATAGCGGCCGAACACATCGTCGTCGCTGAGCTGTTCGCCGATGATCTTGGCGATCTCGCGCAGGCAGTGATCGCCGGACGCGTGCCCGAGCTGGTCGTTGATGGCCTTGAAACGGTCGATGTCGACGAACAGCACGGACAACGGCAGGCTCTTGCGGTGCGCATGCTGGAACGTACGGATCAGGGCCTGATCCAGACTGCGGCGATTCATCGCACCGGTGAGGCCATCGATCTCGGCGGTATGGCGCAGATGCAGCGAGGCGATGGCCTCATCCGCCTGCAGCAGCGCAAGCCGCGCCAGTTCGCGGACGATGGTGAGCTCTTCGGGATGGAAGACGGTGGCGCCGCTGCGCTCCAGCACGATCAGGCCCCATGCCGGCGCGCGCACCGGCAGCGCGATCAGCGCTTCGATCGCCACGGTCGTGCTGTCGCCGGGCTTGGTCACCGGGCGCTGCAGTTCGATGTTGCCGGCAAGCTGGCGGCGCAGTGTCTGCAGCCGTTCGCCGATGTTCGCTTCGACATCCTCCAGATACGCCGCCGGCTGCACCACCAAGGTGTCGCGGCCGTGATAGCCGCGGGCGACCGCGACCGCAGTAGTGGTCGGCACGATCCGGCGAAGATGTTCCAGCAGGTGACGGAACACGATCGGCTGGATCTCGTCCTGGGTCACGCCGCGCAGCGAAGTCTGCAGCACCGTCAACAGCTCGGAACGCACCGCCTCGCGGTACATCCGGCGTTCGGAGTCGGCGCGTGCGCGCTGCTCGCGGTCGCGCTGTTCGCGGTATTTGCTGATCCGGCTGATCAGACCGACCGCGATCATCGATGCGCACAGCACGATCGCCGCCTGATAGCCGTAGGTCGCCCACAGCGTGCCGGCGATGACGCCGCGCGACGCCAGCTCCCAGGCGAGGATCGATACGGCGATGACGATCACCGAACACAGCACCGCGCCGGACAGCGGCACGCGCCGACGCCAGGCATCGACAAGCACGAACAGCCCCATGCCGCAGCCCGCGAACCATGCGGCCGGAACGAACCAGTCCGCCACCTGGTCGAGCCGCTCGCGCCATGCCAGAAGCAGGCCTGCAGCCAACAGCAGCATCACGCAGATGTTGTCGATGACTTTGGCGAGCCTGGGCCGGCTCTGCTGGAGATCGGTGTAACGCAGCAGGATGCGGAAAGAAACCACCTCGAACAGCAGCGCAGTCGCGTGCAGACCCGAAGCGCCCAGCGGCTTCAACAAGCCGAAGGGATCGAGCAGATAGACGTGGCCGTTGAAAAAGGAAAGCAACAACACGCCCGACAGACAGAACACGAAGAACGAAAGGAAACTGGCATCGCGCGAAGCGAAGAACAGCGCCAGCGTCATCAGGGCGAGCGTCATCAGGCTCGCGTACGCCACACTGGCGAAAATGGTCGCTTCCTGCACGTAGCGGTCGGCCAACTCTTCCGAAATCACCTCAGGTTCCAGGGTCAGCGCCCGCAGGGCGCTCGCGCTCATCTCCACGCGGATTTCGCCTTCCCAGCTTTTGGGCAGACGGAAGAGGTAACCGACCGGCATCGGGCCTCCGCGCGTTTCAGGAACCAGAAAACTGTGCGGTTCGCTGCGCCAGACATCGGCCACGCGCAGTTGCAGTACGTCCACGGGCGCCCGGCGCAACCAGATCACCCAGTGCGGGGACTCGTTGGTGTGCGGCGGCAGCACGAACTGCAGCTCGACACGGGCGTGGCGCGCGTCTTCGGAAACGCCCAGACGCAGGGCGCTGCCGTCGCGGCTGAGCGCGGGCAACCGGCCCTCGGCGTCGGGCAGCGGAATCAGTCGTATCGCAAGCGGCTGCTCATGCGGGGCTTCGGCGCGGGTTGGCGTCAGCGCGTACAAACCCAGTACCAGTACCAGCACCACGCTGACGGCGCGGATCCAGTACTGCGGAATGTCCCAGTTCGGGAGCGCCATGATCAATCTGACATCACGAATACCGGGATCTCCCTGATCCGATACGCGACTGCGCAGGTCGAAGACCCGCGCCCCATCGCAACGCGGCTGATGCCCCGCGCGGTTGCCGGACTTACCGTTTCCGGAATTACAGGCCGATCGGCACTATCGCCCATCGCCCGCCCCCCCTGTGATCGAACTCGATCTGCATGCATTTGCCTCATTCCATCGGATGAAGCGCCCCTGTTCCACTGGACATACTACCACCAGTACCCGCTTTCCGGCAGCCACCCTGTCCAATCTGGCAGTAGAAAAAAGTGCGCAAAGGGTGTCGCGCGTCCCAAACGACGGCGTAGGCTCTAAACTGGTCGTTTTCGCAGTCTGCATCGCCGATGACCCTGGACCACCCTACGGACACCCTTCCCGCCGACGCCGCGACCGAGCGCCGCCAGGACTTCATTCACCAGATCGTCCGTGAGGACCTCGCCAGCGGCAGACACGCCGCGATCCGGACCCGCTTCCCGCCGGAGCCCAACGGCTACCTGCATCTGGGCCACACCCGGGCGATCTGGACCGACTTCGGCATCGCCGAGGAGTTCGGCGGCCGCTGCAACCTGCGCCTGGACGACACCAACCCGGCCCGGGAAGACCCGGAATACGTCCGTGCCATTCAGGACGATGTACGCTGGCTCGGCTACGAATGGGCGGAACTTCGTCACGCTTCCGACTATTTCGAAGTGTTCTATCTCGCTGCGGAGAAGCTGATCCGCCAGGGCGATGCCTTCGTCTGCGACCTCAGCGCCGATGAGGTCCGCGCCTATCGCGGCACTCTGACCGAGCCCGGCCGCGAATCCCCGTTCCGCACCCGCAGCGCCGAGGAGAACCTCGACCTGTTCCGGCGCATGCGCGCGGGCGAATTCCCGGACGGCGCGCGCACCCTGCGCGCGAAGATCGACATGGGCAGCGGCAACATCAATCTGCGCGACCCGGCGCTGTACCGGATCAAGCACGTCGAGCATCAGAACACCGGCAACGATTGGCCGATCTATCCGATGTACGACTACGCCCATTCGCTCAGCGACGCGGCGGAAGGCATCACCCACTCGCTGTGCACGCTGGAATTCGAGGATCACCGCCCGCTCTACGACTGGTGCGTGGACAAGGTCGATCTGGCCGGTCATCCCGAGCTGGTGAAACCGTTGACCGATCGCGGCCTGCCCTTCGAAGCGCAGAAACCGCGGCAGATCGAGTTCTCGCGCTTGAATCTGAACTACACGGTGATGAGCAAGCGCAAGCTGATGATGCTGGTCGACGAAGGTTTGGTCGACGGCTGGGGCGACCCGCGCATGCCGACGCTGCAGGGCATCCGCCGCCGCGGTTACACCGCGGATGCGCTGAAACTGTTCGTCGCGCGCCTGGGGCTGTCCAAGCAGAATTCGCTGATCGACTATTCGGTGCTGGAAAACACCCTGCGCGAGGATCTCGACAGCCGCGCGCCGCGACGCATGGCCGTGCTCGACCCGCTCAGATTCGTGCTCACCAATCTGCCGGAAGGCCACGAAGAAGCACTGACGTTCTCGAATCATCCGAAGGACGAATCCTTCGGCAAGCGCACCGTGCCGTTCTCGCGCGAACTGTGGATCGAACGCGAAGACTTCGCCGAAGTGCCGCCGAAAGGCTGGAAGCGGCTGATCCCCGGCGGCGAAGTACGGCTGCGCGGCGCCGGCATCGCGCGCTGCGACGAGATGATCAGGAACGAAGCCGGCGACATCGTCGAACTGCGCGGCACGCTCGATCCGGAATCGCGTCCCGGCATGCCCGGCGCCGACCGCAAGATCAAGGGCACCATCCACTGGGTCGGCGCCGCGCATGCGGTGCCGGCGGAAGTGCGCCTGTACGACCGGCTGTTCACCGTAGCCAACCCGGACACCGACGACGATGGCAAGACCTATCGCGACTATCTGAATCCGGACTCGCGCCGCAGCGTGCGCGGCTATGTCGAGCCCGCCGCTGCCGACGTCGCGCCCGAGCAGAGTTTCCAGTTCGAGCGCATCGGCTATTTCGTCGCGGACCGTTTCGACCATCGCGCCGATGCGCCGGTGTTCAATCGCAGCGTGACCCTGCGCGATATCTGGGCCGCGAACGTTTGATCGCACGACGGGTCGTATGCCCATGCGGCCCATTCCATCAACGGAGCACATTCGCCATGCGTCTACATCATCTTGCGTTCGCAGCGCTCACTACGCTGTCGCTGATCGGCTGCACTGTGCCAACCGCTTCATCCGATACTCCGAAAACGCCAACGACGGAGCCGTCCGTATCGCAGCCGGCCGTATCGCAGCCCGTCGCGCCTGCGCCGGTCGCGACCGCCGCACCACCGGCACAGGACGCGCAGACGCCGGCCGCAGTGGGTACGGACACGATGGACAACAAGGACGCGACGAAGAAAACGTCGGGCCTCGACGCATCGAATCCCAGCCGCAGCTGCAGGACCGACAGCGACTGCGCGGTGAAGGATGTGGGCAACTGCTGCGGCGCGTATCCGATGTGCGTCAACAAGGACGCCAGAACCGATCCGGCCGCCGTCCGCGCCCAATGCGAAAAGGACGGCATGGCGTCGATCTGCGGCTTCCAGGAAGTCAGCGGCTGCCAGTGCGTGAAAGGCCAGTGCGAGAACATCACCGACGGCTCGGCGGTGATGTGATGCGGGATTCCCGATGATCGAGGCCTTCGAATGATGCTGTACGCCCAAGTCCATCTCACCCTGCCCGCCTGGGTGCACGACGCCGTCGACACCGCGCGCAGTTATGTCAGCGACGCTGACAAGGTCGCGCTGGCGATCGCGCTGTCGCGGCAGAACGTCGAAGCCGACAGCGGCGGCCCGTTCGGCGCGGTCGTTTACGGCGCGGACGATCGGATCATCGCGATCGGCGTCAACCGCGTCCTGCCGCACAGCTGCTCGGTCGCGCACGCCGAAATGATGGCCTACATGCTCGCGCAGCAGCGCACCCAGCGCGCGCGGCTCAACCGCGACGAAAGCGGTCTGCCCTGCGGCCCGATCACGCTGGCCACCTCATCGCAGCCGTGCTGCCAGTGTTACGGCGCGACCATCTGGGCCGGCATCGACCGGCTGCTGATCGGCGCACGTGCCGAGGACGTGATGGCACTGACCGAATTCGACGAAGGGCCGCTGCCTGCGGACTGGGTCGGCGAACTGGAACAGCGCGGCATCGCGGTGACCCGCGATATCGAACGCGATGCGGCCTGCGATGCGCTGCGTGCTTACAGCGCGCGCGGTGGATCGCGGTATTGATCGTCCCTGCCATCGTCAGTTCGTAGGCGCTGTGGGGGCCGCGACCGGATACACCTGGATTCTGCAAGTCGCGGCTCCCGCCGCTCCTACAATGGATCCACCATGATCACCCACGGCCTCCTCTGCTATTGCCGCCCGGGCTTCGAGCCCGAACTCGCGGCCGAACTGACCGAACGCGCCGCTGCGCGCGGACTGGGCGGTTATGCGCGGACGGAACGCAACAGTGGATACGTGGTCTTCATCGGCGACGACGGCGATGCGCTGACGCGCGCATTGCCTTTCGGGGAACTGATCTTCGCGCGGCAGAAACTGCGTCTGATCGCGGAGTTGCGTGGCCTCGATCCGAAGGATCGGATCGCGCCGATGCTGGCGGCCCTCTGTGGGAGGGGCTTCAGCCCCGACCTGACGCCCACCGAATCTTCTTCGGGGCTGAAGCCCCTCCCACAAAAATCACCCTACGGCACCATCGTCGTCGAGCATCCGGATTCCGACGAAGCCAAGCCGCTGGCCGGGCTTGCGCGCAGTTTCGGCAATGCGCTGCGCCCGGCATTGCGCAAGGCCGGACTGCTCACCGCGCAGGAGAACGCCAAGCTGCCTCGACTACACGTGTGTTTCGTCGACGGCGACCACGCTTTCCTCGCCGCCAGCGACCCGCGCGACAGCGCGCCGTGGCCGCTGGGCATTCCGCGCCTGAAATTGCTGGCGGACGCGCCCTCGCGCTCGGCGCTGAAACTGGAAGAAGCGCTGCTGGTGCTGATGAGCGCCGACGAGCGCGAACGCCTGTTGCGCCCCGGCATGCGCGCCGCCGATCTGGGCGCCGCGCCCGGCGGCTGGACCTGGGTGCTCGCGCGCCAGAACCTGCAGGTCACCGCAGTCGACAACGGCCCGCTGCGGCAGAACGTGCTCGACACCGGCCTGGTGCAGCATCTGCGCGCCGACGGCTTTTCCTGGCATCCGGCGAAGCCGCTGGACTGGATGGTCTGCGACATGGTCGAGCAGCCCAGCCGCGTTGCTGCGCGCATGGCCGAATGGTTCCGCCAAGGCTGGTGCCGCCTCGCGATCTTCAACCTCAAGCTGCCGATGAAGAAGCGCTGGCAGGAAACCCGGCAATGTCTGGGACGCTTCGAGGATGAAGCGGAAAAACCGCTGATCGTCCGCGCCCGCCAGCTGTATCACGACCGCGAAGAGATCACCGTTTACGCCACGACCGACTTATAACGACACGCATGAATATCGCGCCACCAAGCGACCCCGCTATTCCCGACAACGTACACGCCGAAATCATGCGCCGGCTCGCGCACGCCGAAGCCGAGCACGATGTGCGCATCCTGCTGGCGATCGAATCCGGCAGCCGCGCCTGGGGTTTCGCTTCGCCGAACAGCGATTACGACGTCCGCTTCATCTACGCCCACGAACCGCGCTGGTATCAGGCGGTGGATATGGAAGAACGCCGCGATGTGATCGAGTACGCCATCGTCGACGACATCGACCTCAATGGCTGGGATGTGCGCAAGGCATTGCGGCTGTTCTGGAAATCGAATCCGGCGTTCGTGGAATGGATCCAGTCGCCGATCCGCTACATCGACTGCGGCGGTTTCGGTGCCGGCGCGCGCGCACTGCTGTCGCGGGTCTATTCGGTCGAAAGCGGCATGTACCACTATCGCAGCATGGCCAAGACCAACTATCGCGGCTATCTCCGCGCCGACCAGGTGCCGCTGAAGAAGTATTTCTACGCGCTGCGCCCCCTGCTGGCGGTGCTGTGGCTGGAGCGTTACGCCACGCCCGCGCCGATCGAATTCCAGAAGCTGCTGCATCTGATCGACGACCGCCCGGCTCTGCGCGCCGACATCGACGCTCTGCTTGAGCGCAAGCGCGGTGCGCCGGAGATGGGGCTGGGCGACCCGGTGCCTTCGGTCAACGCCTTCGTCGAAGAACAACTCGAACGACTGGAAGCGATGAGTCCGGAGAACACGCGGCAAGCGGGTGCGTTGCCGGTCCTGAACACCCTTTTCCACGCGGTGCTGGACGAATCCGACCGCTGAGTACGTCTGCCCGCTTCCGGCGCGTCACATCCGTCTGTTAAGTTGTCGTCATGGCCGTAGGCATTCTCCTCATCACCCATCCCGGTATCGGCAGCGCCCTCGTCGAGGTCGCCAGCCGGATGCTGCGCGCGCTGCCGCTGAAGGCCGAGGCGTTCGAGCTGGCGTTCGACGCCGACCTCGACGCGGCGCTGCCGCAGGCCAGCGCCGCCATGCGACGTGTCGACGGTGGCGACGGGGTGCTGATCCTCACCGATCTCTACGGCGCATCGCCGAGCAATCTCGCCGCGAAACTGGCGCGACTCGGCACGCCGACGCGGCGGGTGGCGTCGCTGAATCTGCCGATGCTGCTGCGGGTGATGAACTACGCCGAGCTGCCGCTGGACGAGCTGCCCGCGATCGCCGCAGCGGGCGCGCGCAATGGAGCGATCATCGATGACGCCTGACCGCATCCGCCACGAATCTTCCCATTCCGGCCCCCGACCCGAGCCTGCATCATGATCGAACGCGAACTCATCATCAGTAATCGTCTCGGCCTGCACGCGCGCGCCACCGCCAAGCTGGTGCAGGCCGTCTCGGGCTTCCGCTGCGGCGTCACCGTCGCCGCCAAAGGGCGCGAAGTGAACGCCAAGAGCATCATGGGCGTGATGCTGCTCGCCGCCGGCCAGGGCAGCACCGTGGTGATCCGCGCCGACGGCGAAGACGAAGCGGCGGCGATGGACGCGGTGGCCGCCTTGTTCGAGCGTCGTTTCGACGAGGATAGCTGAGCCCGATGAGACGCATCCTCTCCGGCCACGGTGCATCGCGCGGCAGCGCGCTCGGCCGGGCGCGCGTGCGCCTGCCGCATGCGCTGGACGTGGTCGAAGAGCGGATCGAGGCATCGCTGGTCGATGTCGAAGTCGAGCGCCTGCACGCCGCGATCACGGTCGTGCGCAGCGAGATGCATACCCTGCGCGACCGGCTGCACGGCGCGCTCGCGCAGGAAGTCGGCGAATTCCTCGACCTGCACGCGCTGCTGCTGGACGACCCGGAGCTGCTCTCCGGCCTGGATCAACTCATCCGCACCGGCCGCTACACGGCCGACTACGCCCTGCGCCTGCAGCGCGACCGCATCGCCTCGGTGTTCGCGGGCATGGACGATGCCTATCTGCGCAGCCGCATCGACGACATCGACCAGGTCGTCGGTCGTATCCACGCGGCCCTGCACAAGCGCGACGCCGATCTCCAGGGGATCGCCGGCGACATCCTGGTCACCGACAACATCGCGCCGTCGGATCTCGCGCAACTGCACAGCAAGGGCGTGATGGCGGTGGTCACCGCCGGCGGCAGCCCGCTGTCGCACAGCGCGATTCTCGCCCGCAGCCTGCATGTGCCGCTGGTGATCGGCGCAGCGCACGTGCTGCAGAAGGTCAACGACGGCGATGTGCTGGCGGTGGACGGCGGCAGCGGTCTGGTCATCCTCGAACCGAATGCCGACGATCTGCGCGAACACCGCGCGCGGGTGCATGAGTACGCGCGGGAACGCAAACAGCTGCACCGCCTGCGCCGCGAACCGACGCGCACCAGCGACGGCGTCGACATCAAACTGTGGGCGAACGCTGAATCGCGCGAAGACGTGGCCGAAGCGCATTCGCTCGGCGCCGCAGGCGTCGGCCTGTACCGCACCGAATTCCTGTTCATGCATCGCCCGGCGGACCTGCGGCATACGGTGCCGGACGAAGAGGAACAATTCCGCGCCTATCGCGACCTGGTGCTGGGCATGACCGGGCGCACGGTCACCATCCGCACGCTCGACATCGGCGCCGACAAGGCCGATGAGAGCGGGCTGGCGCTCACCGGCGAACCGAACCCCGCGCTCGGCCTGCGCGGCGTCCGGCTGTCGCTGTCGCGCACCGACCTGTTCCGCACCCAACTGAGCGCGATTCTCCGCGCCAGCGCCTACGGCCCGGTCCGGGTGCTGGTACCGATGGTCAGCGGTCGCGAGGAAATGATCGCGGTGCGCACGCTGATGGCCGAGGTGCAGCGCGACCTGCGCAGCGAAGGCCGGGCGATCGCCGAAACGGTGCCGTTGGGCGCGATGATCGAAGTGCCTTCGGCCGCGATCGCGCTGCAGACCTTCATCGATACCACCGATTTTTTGTCGATCGGCACCAACGACCTGGTGCAATACCTGCTCGCTGCCGACCGCACCAACGAAGCGCTGGGCGAGCTGTATTCGCCGCTGCACCCGGCGGTGCTGCGTCTGCTCTACAGCGTGATCCGCATCGCCCGCGCACGCGGCAAACCGCTCGCGGTCTGCGGCGAAATCGCCGGCGACCCGATGTTCACGCCGGTACTGCTGGCGCTGGGGCTGGAGGAATTCAGTCTGCATCCGGGCACGCTGCTGGAACTGCGCCGCGCCGTGCGCGGGCTGGATCTTTCGGCGCTGCGCGCACGCACCGCCACGCTGCTGCGCGCGCGCGACCGCGCGAGCATCGAGCGCTGGCTGGCCAACACGTAAAAACTAAACGCTTCTTTGGTGACTTTTTTTGCGCCAAAGTAAAGTTACCCGCGCACCAGCGCGGAAAAAGTTCCAGACCTTACCCAGAAATGCTCATCAAAAGCCGTACCGCCAGGAGCTTCCATGCTCAACCAACGCTGGCCCGCGCATTGCGGAACATCCGCAACCACGGCGAATCATCGGGCCAATCGTCCGGGTGCCAGCTCATGTTGACGCTGCGCGGCGTGCGCTCCGGATGCGGCATCAGAATGGTCGAACGACCGTCGCGACTGGTGAGGCCGGCGATCGCGCCATCGGAACCGTTCGGGTTCGCCGGATAGCCCGCTGCCGCACTGCCGTCGTTGGCGACGTAGCGCAGCGCGACCGTCGCCGCATCGCGATCCGCATCGCTGTCGAACGTAGCGCGACCTTCGCCGTGCGCGATCGCCACCGGGATGCGCGAGCCGTGCATGCCGGCGAAGAACAGCGACGGCGACTCGGCGACTTCGAGCAGACCGAAACGCGCCTCGAACTGTTCGCTGCGGTTGCGCAGGAAACGCGGCCAGTGCTCGGCGCCGGGAATGATGTCCTTGAGCTGCGACAGCATCTGGCAGCCGTTGCATACGCCGAGCGAGAACGTATCGGGCCGCGCGAAAAACGCTGCGAAGGCCTCGCGCAGCACGCTGCGCTCCAGGATCGATGTCGCCCAGCCGCGGCCCGCGCCCAGCACGTCGCCGTAGCTGAAACCGCCGCAGGCGGCGAAGCCGGCGAAACCGTCGAGGGCGACGCGGCCTGCGATGAGATCGCTCATATGCACATCGACCGCAGCGAAACCGGCGCGATCGAACGCGGACGCCATTTCGATCTGGCCGTTGACGCCCTGCTCGCGCAGGATCGCCACGCGCGGTCGCGCGCCGGTCGAAATGTACGGCGCTGCGATATCGGCGGCCGCGTCGAAGGTCAGTTTCGGCCGCAGACCCGGCGCATCGAAACGGCGCACCGCATCGCGCTCTTCGTCCGCAGATTCGGGATTGTCGCGCAGCCGCTGCATCGCATGGCTGACCGACCACCATGCATCGAACAATGCGTCCCAGCGCCACTCGACCAGCACTTCGCCGTCGCGATGCACGCGCACCGCCGGCGCGGTGCTCGGCCGCGCGATCCGCTGCGCGCATTCGATCAGACCGTGCTGCGATACGAGATCGGCGAACTCAGCGCGATCTTCGGTACTGATCTGCACGATCGCGCCCAGTTCTTCGCAGAACAGGGTGCGCAGCGGATCGTCGCCCCAATCATCGAGGCTGATCTCCAGGCCCAGATGCGAGCAGAACGCCATCTCGCACAGCGCAGCGAACGCACCGCCGTCGGAGCGGTCGTGGTACGCACGCACCAGCCCGCGCTCGCGCGCATCCCGCATCAACTCGAACAGCCCGCGCAGACGTTCGGGGTCGTCCAGATCGGGCACGCTGTCGTTGCTGTGACGCCCACCGAAACCGCCGTACACCTGCGCGAGGATCGAACCGCCCAGGCGTTTGCGCCCGGCGCCCAGACCGATCAGCCACAGCTCGGTCTCACCGTCGCGCGACAGCAGCGGCGTGAACTGCGTGCGCGCGTCTTCGACCGCTGCGAACGCGGTGACGATCAGCGAGACCGGAGAGACGGACTTGTGCTGTTGTCCATCGACGCTCCACTGCGCCTGCATCGACAGCGAATCCTTGCCGACCGGAATGCTCAGATCCAGCGACGGGCACAGCGCCATGCCCACGGCTTTCACCGCATCGAACAGGCGCGCGTCTTCGCCGGCATGCCCGGCGGCCGCCATCCAGTTCGCGGACAGCTTGATCTGCTGCAGCGACGACACCGGCGCGGCCAGCAGATTGGTGATCGCCTCGCCCACCGCCATCCGCGCGGCGGCGGCGGCATCGATCAGTGCGATGGGCGTTCTCTCGCCGATCGCCATCGCTTCGCCGGCGTGCGTGTCGAAGCCGGCAAGGGTGATCGCGCAGTCGGCGACCGGGATCTGCCACGGCCCGACCATCTGATCGCGCGCGGTCAGGCCTCCGACGCTGCGGTCGCCGATGGTGATCAGGAAGTTCTTCGCCGCAACGGTGGGATGCGCGAGCACGCGCAGACCGGCTTCGCGGAGGTCGATGTCCTTGTCGTCGAGCGCGGGCCATGGGCTCGCGGCCGGCCGCTGGGTATCGCGATGCATCTTCGGCGGTTTGCCGAAGAGGACGTCCATGGGGAGGTCGATCGCGGGCGCGCTGTTTCCTTCTCCCCCCGGGAGAAGGTGCCCCAGCGTTGACAAACGCTGGGGCGGATGAGGGTCGGCGGAACCGAAAGTCTCACCGTCCTCCGTACCCTCACCCGGCGCTTCGCGCCGACCTCTCCCGGGGGAAGAGGTGAAATAGCCAACAACCAACCGCTCCTCCGCCGTCGCCACGCCCACCGCCGCGTACGGGCAACGCTCGCGTTCGCACAGCGCAGCGAACTCGGCGAGACGCTCCGGCGCGACCCCCAGCACATACCGCTCCTGCGATTCGTTACACCACAGCTGCATCGGCGACAGCGATGGATCGTCGCTGGGCACCTTGGCCAGATCGATCACGCCGCCGACGCCCGAGTCGTGCAGCAGTTCGGGAATCGCGTTCGACAAACCGCCCGCACCCACATCGTGAAACCAGAGAATCGGATTGCGTTCGCCCATCGCGACGCAGCGGTCGATCACTTCCTGGCAGCGGCGCTCCATTTCCGGGTTGTCGCGCTGCACGCTGGCGAAATCGAGATCTTCGGCGCTGTCGCCGGAGGCGACCGAACTGGCGGCGCCGCCGCCGAGGCCGATCAGCATCGCCGGGCCACCGAGCACGATCACCGCATCGCCGGGCGACAGTTTTATCTTCGACACCATCGGCCGATCGATCGCACCCAGACCGCCGGCGAGCATGATCGGTTTGTCGTAGGCGCGGGTCAGTCCGCTGTCGCCTTCGCGGATTTCAAAGCTGCGGAAATAGCCGGTGAGATTCGGGCGACCGAATTCATTGTTGAACGCAGCGGCACCGAGCGGACCGTCGAGCATGATCTCCAGCGCCGGCGCCATGCGCGGATTGAGCGTGCGCTCCCCGCCTTGATCGGCATGCTCCCACGCCTGCGGCAGCGACGGAATGCGCAGATGCGACACGCTGAAACCGCACAAGCCGGCCTTGGGCTTGCCGCCGCGGCCGGTCGCGCCCTCGTCGCGGATCTCGCCGCCGTTGCCGGTGGACGCGCCCGGGAACGGCGAGATCGCGGTCGGATGGTTGTGGGTTTCGACCTTGATGCAGAACGCACCGGGCATGTCGGATTCGGCGCGGTACTCCAGCGTGTTCGGATCGGGGCGGAAACGCCTGGTGGGATAGCCTTCCACCACCGCCGCGTTGTCGCTGTACGCCGAGAGCGTGTGCTGCGGCGTCTGCGAATGGGTGTGCTTGATCATCTTGAACAGCGAGAGATTTCCCCCGTTCAACAGCTGCTCGCGGCCGTCGATGGTCCAGCTTGCGTTGAAGATCTTGTGCCGGCAGTGTTCGGAATTGGCCTGCGCGAACATCATCAGTTCGACATCGTGCGGGTCGCGGCCCAGCTCGGCGTAGCGCACACGCAGATAGTCGATTTCGTCCTCGGCCAGCGCCAGCCCCAGACGGGCATTGGCGCGCTCCAGCTCGGCCAGCGGGATCACTTCCAATGCGCCGCGCACCGGCGCAGCGAACAGCGCCGATGCCTCGGCAGCATCGGCCAGCAGGGACTGGGTCATAGGATCGTGAAGAACCCTCGCCACTGCGGCGCGGATGGCCGCTTCTTCGGGAAAGCCGGTCAGATCGATCCGGGTCCCGCGTTCCACGCGCTTCACCGGCTGGCCGGCGCCGCGCAGCAGCTCAGTGGCCTTGCTGGCCCAGGGCGAGATGGTGCCCAGACGGGGGGCCACGAAGCGCGAGACAGCACCCGCGCCCAGCGGCGCGCGATCGCCGTGGGCTTCGAGGATGCGCTGGAGCGTGGGGAGATCCGGCGTGCGGCCCGGCTCGGGTTCGACCCAGTAAGCGAACCAGGCGCCGGCGACGCGGAGCCCCGGAGCGATGGCCTGAAGGCGGGAATCGAGACGGTCGCGGCGGAACGGCGATAGGGCCGGCAGGCCCTCGAGGACGATCATGTCCGGCCATAGCTTGAAGCGGGGCGCAGATTGTACCGGATGGGGCCCGATTGCGGCCCCGCCGGCAAAGCGCCGGGCAGTAAGCCGGCGCCCGGGCCTTGGACCTCAGCGACCGCCGGCGGCGCTACCTGCGCTGTCCTTGGACTCCGCGGCGAGCTTGTCCAGTGCTTCCAGCATCTTGTCCGGAGGCAGGTAGCCCGGCAGCGCCACGCCCTCTGCGTTGATCACCATCGGCGTGCCCTGCAGACCGATGCGCTGGCCGATGGCGTACTGCGCGGCCACCGGATTGCTGCAGCGCTTGGGCGGCACCGGGCGGCCGTTCTTTGCCTCGGTCAAGGCATTGCGGCGATCGTCCGAGCACCAGACCGACTCCATCGCCAGTGCGTCCTGGCTGCCGAGGCCGGCGCGCGGAAAAGCCAGATACTCGATCGCGATGCCGCGCTGGTTGTAGTCGGCCATTTCCGAATGCATCTTGCGGCAGTAACCGCATTCGATATCGGTAAACACGGCAACGGTATATTTGCGGGGACCGACCGGCGCGAACACGATGCGGTCGGTGACCGGCACCTTGCTGATGGCTTCCCGACGCACGACGCTCAGGCCAGTCTGGCTGAGATCCTTCTTGGCCTTGATGTCGAACAGCGAACCTTCCAGCAGGAAGCGGCCATCGTCGCTGAAGTACAGCACCTGACCGCCGACGATCGCCTCCTGAAAGCCCGGAATCGGCGCAGGCCCGATGTGCTCGGCCTCCAGCTTCGGATTGAGCGACTTCAGCGCGGCCCGGACCATCGCCACTTTGGATGCATCGGCCGGTTTGTCGCCAGCGGCCGCCTTCGCGGTGGCGTCGCCAGCGGTGCCGGAGGCTGCCTTGTCGGCGGCGGCGGGCGCAGACTGCGCGCATGCGGAGACACTGAGGGCGCACATCAGGGCGAAGACCGGGAGTTTCATGCGGGGAAGTTCCATCAGGTGAGGGTTTGAGGCTGCGGCGGCAACCGCAGCAATGTGGTGATCACGAGACTCTGGCTGCAGGCGTCGCACAACCACGCTCCCATTTCGCTGGCGCCAGATGAGGGTTAATCGCTGACAGGGGGATTCTACCGGATGCTGCCCGACCAGAGGCCGGGGCAGCAAACGCGGCCGGCGAAGGCCCTGAATGGCCGCGCGGATGCATTGGATCAGCGCGAACCCGCAGCGGTGGCCTTGGTCGCTTCGTTGGTGACTTCCGCCTTGTCGGCAGAGGCCTGGGCGGCCAGCTTGTCCAATGTTTCCAGTAACTTGTCGGGCGGCAGGTAACCAGGGAAGAGGGTGCCATCGGCGCTCAAGATCATTGGCGTGCCGCCCATGCCCAGGCGCTGCGCGATTTCATATTGGGCAGCCACCGGGTTTCTGCATTGCTTCGGCGCTACCGGGCGACCGTTCTTGGCATCGGTGATGGCTTTGCGGCGGTCGTTCGAACACCAGACCGACTCCATCAGCAGCGCGTCTGGAGTGCCCAGACCGGCGCGCGGCAAGGCCAGATACTCGACCGCGATGCCGAGCTTGTTGTAGTTGGCGATTTCCGAATGCAACTTGCGGCAGTAACCGCATTCGATGTCGGTGAATACCGCCACAGTATGTTTTATGACCCCGACCGGTGCGAATACGATACGGTCGGTCGCCGGTATCTTGCTCAGCGCCTCGCGGCGCAACACGCTGAGACCGATCTGGCTCAGGTCCTTGCTGGCTTCGATGTCGAATAGCGGGCCCTGCAGCATGTAGCGGCCATCGTCGCTGATATACACCACCTGGCCGGCCACAATGGCCTCCTGGAAGCCCTGAATCGGTGCAGGCGCGATGCGATCCGGTGCGATCTTCGGATTGATGCGTTTGAGTGCGGCACGGACCATCGTTTCCTTGGAAACATCGACCGGCCTGCTGATTTCGGGTGCTGCCGCCTTGCCGCTATCGGCGGGTTGCGACTGAGCGCAGGCGGAAATACTCATCGCGCACAGCAGGGCGAGCAGCAGGGATTTCATACCGGAGATTCCATCAGATGATCGGGATATAGCGACTGCGACCGCGACAAGCGCGTCAAGTTCAAGCTGAGGCTCCGAGCGATTGCGCAACAACGCCAGAACGGAACGATGCCGGTTGCGAAGCCGTGCGTAGCCCATATCACGCGGATCAGGATTCCGGCCGGCCAACGCAGCCGGCCAGCGGCAAGCGCTCAGCCGCGCGGATGGTGTTGAGCGTGCAGGCGCTTCAACTGCTCGCGCGCGACCAGGGTGTAGATCTGCGTCGTCGACAGGCTGGCGTGGCCCAGCAGCATCTGCAAGGCACGCAGATCGGCACCGTGATTCAACAGATGCGTGGCGAAACTGTGGCGCAGGCCATGCGGGCTGATCCTGCGCGGGTCGATGCCCGCCGCGCCCGCATAGCGCTTCACCAGCCCCCAGAACTGCTGCCGGGTCAGCGGCTCGCCGCCAGGGTTCAGGAACAGGGCCATCGGCGCGCGCTTGCCCGCCAGCGCCGGGCGCGCTCCGGCCAGATAGCGGGTCAGCCAGTGCTGCGCTTCCTCGCCCAGCGGCACAAGCCGCTCCTTGCCGCCCTTGCCGGTCACCCGCAGGACGCCCTGGCGCAGATTGACCATCGTCGCCGGCAAGCCGACCAGCTCGCTGACGCGCAGACCGGAGGCATACATCAGTTCCAGCATCGCCCGATCGCGCAGACCCAGCAGGTCGGCGACCGCCGGCGCGGCGAGCAGCGCCTCGATATCACGCTCGCTCAGGGCTTTGGGCAGCGACCTGGGCAGCTTCGGCGGATCGAGCAGCGCGCTGGGATCGTCCGCGCGTGCGCCGCGCCGCACCTGCAGCGCGAAGAACGCGCGCAGGGTCGACAGCAGCCGCGCGTTGCTGCGCGGGGAATACGCCGCGCGCGTGCGCGATGCGAAGTAGTCGAACAAGGCCGCGCGGTCCGCGCCGATCAAGCCGCCTGCGGCGCCGTCGCGCCAGCGCGCGAAGCCTTCGAGATCGCGGCGATAGCTCGCCAAGGTCTGCTTCGCGAGACCGTTCTCCGCCCAGATGGTCTCGATGAACGCATCGATCGCCGTCGCGTCGGCGTCGCGCAGCGGCGGCTGCGCGAGGGCCTGTTGTCGACGATCGGAGGGCGAAGCGGACATGACCACAGGGTAGCGCGGCGGCGTTCTATTGTAGGAGCGACTTCAGTCGCGAAGCTGTCCGTATCGCCGCCGCGATGACCGCCGCCGCGATCAGAGCCTCAATCTGAAGCATCGTTTGCTTCGCGACTGAAGTCGCTCCTACGAAAGCGGGTGATCTGCGAAGGCCGATGCGCTGAAATCGGCTGCCCCCTGGTCGCTTCCCCTTTATCCTGTCGCAATGACCGACGCCGCCTCTGATGCGCCAACGCCCGCCAAGCCCGACGCGCTGATTCTCCGCCGACTGCTTTCGGTGTTCTACGACCTGTGGCCGGTGCTCGCGCTGTGGATGCTGCTGTCGGCGCTGTTCAATCTGGGCTACTACCTCGCCGGCCACGGCGCACGCGACATCCTGAAAACCGGCAGCGTGCTCGGCGTGTTGCTGTGGGTGTGCTGTTGGCTGATCGCCGGCGCCTACGCAGTCGGCAGTTGGGCGCGCGGCGGGCAGACCCTGGGCATGCGGCCGTGGCGGTTGCGGGTGATCGGCGCGGCCGACGCAACGCCAACGCGGAAGCAACTGATCAAACGCTATGTCATCGGCACCCTGTCGCTGCTGGTGGGCGGGCTGGGCTTCTGGTGGGCATGGTTCGATCGCGAACGGCTGACCTGGCACGACCGGGCAAGCGGGACGCGGATGGTCCGGGTAGCGAAGCGGTGAGCATTCTGCGCTGCCGCCTGTTGCGTGCCCCTGCGTGAATCCACTCGTACGCAATAGAAGGGTATCGATCCCCGTCGGATATGCGCAGCGGGAATGTTTCCTGGTGAGTTATGCGATGCCTTTCTGCAGGCACTGCTTCGTTCTGTGTCACGAGCCGTCCGATCCGGCGCATCCACAGGTCGACCTTTCGGTCATGGTTTTCTTCATGTCGGAGGCGCACGCGCTGTCGGATGCGCTCACCGGCAATCCGCATTCGTTCCTGATCATCCACAGTGGTGGCCATGTCAGCAAGCGCCAGAATCTGCACATGCATGTATTCGTGATCAGGCGGCGCTGGCACAAGGCATGGCTGTACACCCTGCTCGCCACCATCCATACCACCTCCGCAGTCAGACGCGGGGCGGCGAAGCTGGTCCGCAGTTCAATCAACGCGCTGAGTGGTTGAAACCATCGAAAAAAGCTTCATTCAGCGCATTCGGCGGCTCACCCCGATCGCCGCTTGAACAACCACAGCGACAAGCCGACCATCGCGAGCGCCGGGATCGTGTATGCGATGCGGTAGTCGAACTTGAACACGCCGGCAAGGCGTACGAACTGGGTCTGCACCAGCCAGAAGCCCAGCGAGAACACGATGCCCAGGAACAGACGCTTGCCCAGGCCGCCGCTGCGCAGCGAGCCGAAGGCGAACGGGATCGCCAGCAGGCACAGCACCATGACGTTGATCGGGTAGAACCAGCGACCCCAGTAGTGCTCCTGGAATTCGCTGGAATCCAGACCGTTGCGCTCGCGGTATTCGATCCCGTCCCTGAGCTGGCTCGCGGTCATGTAGCGCGGCCGCCAGATATTGCGGGTGCTGGCGGCCAGGGCTGCGGCATCCAGACGCGAGGCCCAGCGTTCTTCCGCAGCGGTGGTGCGGGTCGCGGATTTCGCCTCGAACCGGGTGCGTTCCACCTTGCGCAGGATCCATTCGCCTTCGCGATGCTCAGCGCTGCCGGCATGGGTGATGGAGACGAGGCGGCCATCCTCGGCGAGTTCGAACAGACGCACATCGTTGAGTTCAAGCCACTGCCGGCCGTTCGCACTACGCTCCTGTCCGGTCTGCGCGTTGAGGAAGACATCGCCCTCGCGCGCCCACAGGCCGGAATACTGCGCGACGATCATGTCCTTGGATTTCGCCGCCGCCTTGAGCATGTCGGCGCGACGCTGCGCCCAGGGGCCGACGGTTTCGCCGTTGACGACCATCAGCCCGGTCAATACCACCAGCGAGAGAATGACCGACAAACTGATGCGCAGGCGCGACAGGCCCAGTGCCCGCAGGACGGTGAGTTCGGAGCTTGCGGCGACCTGGCCCAGCCCGATCAGCGCTCCGATCACCGCAGAGGTCGGGAACAGCATGTAGGCACGGCGCGGCAGGCTGTAGGCGACATTGGTCGCGGCGGCCATGAAATCGTAGTTGCCGGTGCCGATATCGCTCATTTCGGTCAGCATGCCGCTGATGACGGCATCCAGGCCGACGAGCACCACCCAGGTCAGCAGCACCGAACCCAGCACCACCCGGCCGATGTACAGATCGTGGATTTTCGGGAAAGGCATCATGTCGGTATCAAACCGCCGCCTTCGGCCGGGGGCGCCGGATCGCGCCGTCGCGGGCGTACATCCACACCGCCACCGCCAGCAGCGGCAGCAGCATCCACCACAGGCCCAGCATCGCCGGCAGCTTGCCGTCTTCCAGCCACTGCGTGCCCAGCAGCATCAGGAACATGCCGAACAGATAGATCAGGAACCCCACCGCCAGATTGCCATAGCGCGCCTGGCGCGGCGCGCTGCGCGACAGCGGCACCGCCAACAGCACGAACGCAAGCGTCAGCAGCGGCGGTGCGATGCGGAAATGCAGCTGCGCGTTGGCCTGAGGGCGAGGGTCGCGCAGCAGCGCCGTGGTCGGCTGCAGTTCCACCGCATCGGCCTTGCGCCGCTGGGCGATCTCTTCGGGCAGGCGCACTTCATTCGCGGCGTAGCGCATCAGACGGAAATCGCGGCCGCTGCCGAGCGGACCTTCCACCTCGAAACCCTGCTCCAGACGGAGGTAGCGATCGCGCTGGTTCTGCGCCGAGAGGGTGCCGGTCTGCGCGGTGGTGACATCGAAGCGGTCCTGTTTCTGCCGGTACACGAACACGCGCTGCATCTGGCTGCTGTCGGCGGACATCGCGCCGACGTAGATGACGCCGCCACCACCGGGCAATTCGGTGAAGCGGCCAGGTTCCATGCCCGCGATCAGCAGGTTGCGACCGGCCTCGTCGATCATCCGCTCGGAAGTGCGGTCCGCCCAGGGGCCCAGCCACAGCGAGCACAGCCCCACGCCGACGATCACCGGCAGCGCCATCCAGGCCAACGGCCGCAGGAAACGCTTCGGGCCGACACCGATCGACACCAGCACCGGCATTTCGGCATCGCGATACAGCCGGCCCATCGCCAGCATCAATCCCAGCATCACCGCTAGCGGGAGGATCATCGGCAGCCACTTCAGGAATACCAGCCCGAGCTGGGCCAGCAGCATGCCGGGCGGCACCTTGCCGCGGGCCACGTCGCCCAGCACATCGGCGAAGGCCCCGCCCAGCAAGACGATCAGGACCACCACCAGAACGGCGAAGGTGCTCTGCGCGAATTCGCGGATCAGGTAGCGGTCGAGCTTCAGCATCAGAACAGGTGCGACTCCGGAAGCCGGGCATCCGGCGGGGGCTTTGCTTTAAACTGCGCGGCTCTGATCAGGGCAGTCCGATCCGGCTGCTCTGATCAGAATGCACTGATCCGGCTGCTTTTGCCCGGGCGTGGCGCCCGCGTCGTCGCCGGCGCCCGGGGATTGTACGGAATGCCGCAGCCAGAAAGGCACGCACGCTGAATGGCGCCATCCGTGATGGTTCAGGCGTCCGCCTTGCGCCGCGCACCCGCTTCGCCCACTCCCTCAACGACCGCCTCCACGGAACCCCATCGATGGCCCTCGCATTCACCCTTCACGCCGGCACCGCAGCCGAAGCCGCTTCCCTCGACAGCGACTGCATTGTGGTCGGCGCCTATGCGGACAAGACCCTCACCGCCACCGGCCAGGCGCTCGACGCCGCCAGCGGCGGTCGCATCGCGGCGCTGATCGAACGCGGCGACGTCTCCGGCAAGACCGGCAAGACCGCGTTGCTGCATGATCTGCCGGGCATCACTGCCTCGCGGGTGCTGGTCATCGGCTTGGGTGAACCAGCCAAATTCGGCGTGCCGCAGTACATCAAGGCCGCCGGCGACGCCGCCCGCGCGCTGAAGGACGGGGCTGCCGCCAGCGCTACGTTCACCATCAGCGAAGCCGCCACCCTGGGCCGCGACGCCGCCTGGAACATCCGTCAGGCCGTGATCGCCTTCAGCCACGCCACCTACCGCTACAACGCCACCCTGGGCGAGAAGAACAAGGCCAAGGGCGAAAGCAGACTCACCTCCATCGCGGTCAGCGGCAGCGATGCCGCCGCCCTCGCCCAGGGGACGGCCATCGCCGAAGGCGTCGCCTTCGCCCGCGAACTGGGCAACCTGCCGCCGAACATCTGCAACCCCGCCTATCTCGCCGAGCAGGCGCAGCAGTTCGCGAACGACAACGGCTGCGAAGCCGACATCCTCGACGAGGAACAGATGCAGGTGCTGGGCATGGGCTCGCTGCTCGCGGTGGCCCGGGGCTCGGCCAACCGGCCGCGGCTGATCGTGCTCAAGTGGAACGGCGCCAGTCAGACCGGTGGCGACAACCCCAAGCCCTTCGTGCTGGTCGGCAAGGGCGTCACCTTCGACACCGGCGGCGTCAACCTGAAGACCCAGGGCGGTATCGAAGCAATGAAGTACGACATGTGCGGCGCCGCCAGCGTGCTCGGCGCGTTCGCGGCAGCAGTCAAGATGAAGCTGCCTATCAACCTCGTCAGCATCGTGCCGGCTGTCGAGAACGCGATCGACGGCAACGCCTATCGCCCGTCCGACGTGATCACCAGCATGTCCGGCAAGACGATAGAAGTCGGCAACACCGATGCCGAAGGTCGCCTGATCCTCTGCGACGCTCTGACCTATGCCCAGCGCTTCGAGCCGCAGGCGCTGCTCGATGTGGCCACGCTCACCGGCGCTTGCGTCGTCGCGCTGGGCAAGTTCGCCACCGGCTTGATGAGCAAGCACGACGATCTCGCCAACGAACTGCTGCAGGCTGGCGAACACGTCTTCGACCGCGCTTGGCGCTTGCCGCTGTGGGACGAATACCAGACCCTGCTGAACTCCACTTTCGCTGATGTCTACAGCATCGGCGGCCGCCATGCCGGCGCCATCACCGCCGGCTGCTTTCTCGCCCGCTTCACCGAAGATCAGCGCTGGGCGCATCTGGACATCGCCGGCGTGTCCGACGACGAGGGCAAGCTCGGCATGGCCACCGGCCGGCCGGTGGGATTGCTGGCGCAGTGGTTGATGGATCGGGCGCAGGGCTGACGGTGCCCCGCGCCGACTTCTACCTGATCCAGAAACCCCGCTTCCGCGAGGAACCGCTGCGGCTGGTGTGCGAACTCGCGCGCAAGGCCTACGACGCGAATCTGTGGACGCTGGTGCTGGCGCGCGACGCCGCGCAGGCCGAAGCGCTGGACGATCTGCTGTGGGCGTTCGATGAGGATGCCTTCATTCCGCACCAGATCGCCGGTAGCGACGACGAGGACGACTTGACGCCGGTGCTGATCGCCGTGCCCGACAGCGACATCGCGCTGCGGCCGCTGGTGATCAACCTGCGCGACGCACCGGTGGAAGGCAGCTTCGAACGCGTGCTGGAAGTGGTGCCCGCCGACGACTCCGCACGCGGACCGCTGCGCGAACGCTGGAAGCAGTACCAGGCGCGCGGGCTTGAGTTGAAGAAATACGATATGTGAAGCACCGACCAACTTTCCTCTGTCATCCCGAGCGCAGCGAGGGATCTGCTGTTGAGAGTGGCAAATCCTAAAAACAGATCCCTCGCTGCGCTCGGGATGACAATTTCAAATGATCAAGACAACGCATCCATGACCACCCTCGCCCCCGGCTACGAACCCAAAGATTTCGAATCCCGCCTCTACGCCGAATGGGAAGCGAGCGGCGTCTTCGCGCCGCAGGGCGATGGCCCCGCCTACAGCATCCTGCTGCCGCCGCCGAACGTCACCGGCACCCTGCACATGGGCCACGCCTTCCAGCACACCCTGCAGGACGCGCTGATCCGCTATCACCGCATGCGCGGCTATAAAACCTTGTGGCAGATGGGCACCGACCACGCCGGCATCGCCACCGAAATGGTGGTGTCGCGCAATCTGCAGATCGCCGGCAGCGGCGAGACGCGCGACTCATTGGGCCGCGACAAATTCATCGACAAAGTGTGGGAGTGGAAAGCACAGTCCGGCGGCACCATCGAACGCCAGATGCGCCGCCTCGGCACCTCCGGCGACTGGACGCGCAGCGTGTTCACGATGGACGACGGCGCGTCGAATGCGGTGATCGAGGCATTCGTCAAACTGTACGATGAAAAGCTGATCTATCGCGGCCAGCGCCTCGTCAACTGGGACCCGGTGCTGAAGACCGCGATCTCCGATCTTGAAGTGGTGAGCGAAGAGGAAGACGGGTTTTTGTGGTCGATCGCGTATCCGCTGGCCGGCGGCGCTACCTACGAACACGTCGAGCATGACGCCGACGGCAACGAGACCCTGCGCGAGACCCGTGCCTACCTCGTCGTCGCGACCACGCGCCCGGAGACGATGCTGGGCGACACTGCGGTGATGGTGCATCCCGAGGATCAACGCTACGCGCATCTGATCGGCAAGACCGTGATCCTGCCGTTGTGCGACCGTCCGATCCGGATTATCGCCGACGGCTACGTCGACCGCGCCTTCGGCACTGGCGTGGTGAAGGTGACGCCGGCGCATGACTTCAACGATTATGCGGTGGGGCAGCGGCACAATCTGTGGATGATCAATATTTTCACCGACGACGCAAAAGTAATTAATGACGATACTTGGCACGAGCGCCGCAGCAAAGAAAATCGCAGAAATGCCTTGCTGGACATGCCTCTAGATGCAATGGCGACGGATGTGGGGATACCAAATAGATATTGGGGTCTTGATCGCTACGACGCCCGCAAAGCTGTGCTCGTCGACCTCGAAGAAGCGGGTCTGCTGATCGAAACCAAACCGCACAAACTGCAGGTTCCGCGCGGCGATCGTACCGGCCAAGTGATCGAGCCTTACCTCACCGATCAATGGTTCGTGGCGATGGACAGTTTCGCCAAGCGCGGACTCGAACTTGCGGAAAATGGTTCGGTGAAATTCGTGCCGCCTAACTGGATCAACACGTATCGGCACTGGATGGAGAATATCCAGGACTGGTGCATCAGCCGTCAGCTGTGGTGGGGCCACCGCATTCCGGCGTGGTATGACAGGAATGGCAACATTTACGTAGCAACGAATGAAGAAGAGGCCCACAAGAAATTCGAAGAATTTCTTAAAAGTTACGAAGAATCACGGCAACTACCTAACTCATTTGATCTGCATGACCTTCGCAAATCCAATGCTGTCATCGAAGTAGTCGATATGATGCGAAATGAAGGTCTTCGCCGCGATAACGACGTCCTCGAAACCTGGTTCTCCTCTGGCCTGTGGCCAATCAGCACCATGGGCTGGCCGAATTCCGAATCGATGCGCGAGCGCGGCTTCGACGACTTCGTGCCATCGTCGGTGCTGGTGACCGGCTTCGACATCATTTTCTTCTGGGTGGCCCGGATGATCATGATGACCGACCACTTCATGCCGAAAGAAACTCCTGATGCCGCGCGCGTGCCGTTCAAGGATGTGTACATCACTGGCCTCGTCCGCGACAAGGACGGGCAGAAGATGTCGAAGTCGAAGGGCAATGTGCTGGACCCGCTCGACATCATCGACGGCATCACTGCGGACGAACTGGTCGCCAAGCGCACCACCGGGCTGATGAAGCCGAAGGACGCGCCGAAGATCGAGAAGCACACGCGCAAGGAATTCCCCGACGGCATCGCGCCGCACGGCGCCGACGCGCTGCGCTTTACCATGGCGGCCCTCGCCGGCCCGGGCCGCGACATCAAATTCGACATGGCCCGCTGCGAGGGCTACAAGAATTTCTGCAACAAGCTCTGGAATGCGACGCGCTTCGTGCTGATGAACACGGAGGGGTTTTTGCTCCCCTCTCCCACCGGGAGAGGGGTTGGGGGAGAGGGTTCGGTACCACTGATACCTCACACTGAAACCGAACCCTCATCCGGCGCTTCGCGCCACCTTCTCCCGGTGGGAGAAGGAAACCGCATCGAACCCGTCACCGACGCCGAAAAATGGATCCTCTCGCGCCTCGCCAAAGTCTCCGCCGAAGCCGGCGAACACTTCGCCACCTATCGCTTCGACCTGCTCGCGCAGGCGCTGTACGAATTTGCCTGGAACGAGTTCTGTGACTGGTTCGTGGAGCTGGCGAAGCCTGCGCTCAACGGTTATGACAATATTGCCGCAGACAGCACGCGGCACACGCTGCTGTACGTGCTGGAATCGCTGCTGCGCCTGCTGCACCCGCTGACGCCGTTCGTGACCGAAGAACTGTGGCGCAACGTCGCGCCGAAGCTCGGTATCGATGCAACCAGCATTTCGACGCGCGCGTATCCGCAGGCCAGCGACTTCTGCGACAAGGACTACACCGCCGCCGAAACCGATATCGAATGGCTGAAAGAAGTCATCAAGAGCCTGCGCAGCATCCGCAGCACGCTGGGCATTTCGCCAGCCAAACAGGTGCGTCTGCTGCTGAAGGACGGCGACGTCAACGATGCCGCGCGCATCGCCCGGTTCGCATCGCAGCTCACCTTCCTGCTCAAGCTCGAATCGATCGAAACGCTGGCCGGCGAATCGCCCGCAGCTGCCTCCGCCGTGGTCGGCGGGCTCACCCTGCTGGTGCCGCTGGAAGGCTTGGTCGATCTGGACGCCGAGCGTACGCGCCTCGACAAGGAAATCGCGCGCGTCGCATCGGAAAAAACCAAGAGCGAAGACAAGCTCGCGCGCTTCGGTGGCAACGTGCCGCCGGCGGTGGTCGAACAGGAACGTCTGCGTCTTGCCGACTGGACGGCGAAACTCGCGGCATTGACAGAGCAACGTGCACGGCTGGGCGGTGCAGCAAACGACGACAAGACGCCGTAGGGCGGGCCCTGGCCCGCCATTGCGCCGTTTCCGCTCGCATCCAGCAATGATCGGAATTGTTTCGATCATTCGATCTGCCGCTGCAATATCGCAGCGTCGGGCCGGGGCCCGCCCTACGGACTTTTTGAGCCACAGGAGCAACAGCGGCGAACCCTGCAACTTGGGTTTCACTGGCCGCGCGCGCGGCCTCGACGGCGCCGCGCTTAAGCTTCGTCCTGGGCGGGCAACAGTTCCATCGCCATCACGATCGCATCTTCGCGTCCCATCTGCGCCGGGTAGTAGCGCGGGCGGCGGCCGATCTCGTTGAAGCCTTCGTCGAAATACAGCGCAATCGCGCGCGGATTCGAAGGGCGCACTTCGAGAAAGATACGCTCGGCGTTCTGCGCGCGCGCCACGCGCACCAGCGCGCGCAGCAGGCGGCGGCCGTGGCCCTGGCTCTGCGCGTCGGGATCGATGCAGATATTGAGGATGTGCGCCTCGCGCGCGGCGACGCTGATTACGCCGTAGCCGATGACGATGTCGCCCTGCATCAGCAGCCACGACGGGTAGCAGGCGTTGAGGCAGTCGCGGAAGATGCCGTCGGTCCACGGGAACGGATAGGCGCGGGTTTCGATCGCCATGACCGCGCCGATATCGGACTCGCGCATTGCGCGCAGGGTCGTCGACGCCGGCGCCGAGGGTTCGAAGAACGGCGACGACGTCATGCTCACGGCAGCAGGCTCACGACAGCATGCTCATGCGGGCGACCGCCGCAGCGCGCGCAGTTGTGGCCAGAGCGCGCGCTTGGCGCGGGGATCTGTACGCAACGTACGCGGCGCCGGCCAGGCCTTCGCGAGGCGCACGGCGTCTTCGGCATCCCGGGTACGCCCGGCGGCGCGAAGCAGCGCATGGATCAGCGGATCGTCCGGCAGTTCGCCGGGCAGCGCGACACCCACTGCGCGATGGATCGACAGCCCCATCGCTTCCAGCATCTCGCGCTGCAGTGGGCTCCACGAAGGATTCAAGCGCCCTCCGCCATCGATTTGCGCGCCATCCGCCGCGAGATCAGCGGCCCGAACACGGCGAAGATCGCGAACACAGCCAATAGCACCTTCGGCGGATCGATCACCAGACCGATGATCGCGACCACGATCGCGAACAGCATGAAGAATGGAATGCGGTCGCCGTGCGGGCCTGGTTTGCCGCCCTTGAAGCTGGGGTAGCGGAAACGGCTGACCATCAGCAGGCCGGCGATCACGGTCACCGCCAGGGCGGCGTAGCGCAGGGACTCGCCGCTCAGGCCCAGGTCGTGCATCGTCCATACGAAGCTGGCGATCAGACCTGCCGCCGACGGGCTGGGAAGACCGATGAACCAGCGCTTGTCGGCAGTCCCGACCTGGCTGTTGAAGCGCGCCAGCCGCAGCGCTGCGCAGGCGGCATACAGGAACGCGCCGAGCCAGCCGATCTTGCCGAGCGTGACGCCATCAAGCTTCATCGACGCCAGCGCCCAGTGGTACATCACCAGCGATGGCGCCATGCCGAAGCTGATCAGGTCCGACAGCGAGTCGTACTGCACACCGAATTCGCTTTGGGTGTTGGTCATCCGCGCGACGCGGCCGTCGAGGCCATCCAGCACCGCCGCGACGAAGATCGCCACGCAGGCGGCCTCGTACCGGCCCTGCGAGGCGGCGATGATCGCGAAAAACCCGGAAAACAGGGCGGCGGTCGTGAACAGATTCGGCAGCAGATAGATGCCGCGGCTGCGTCGGGGCGCGGTGGGAGGTTCGGGAGTGGTCATGCCCGCAGTGTAACGGCAGCGCCACATCCGGCGTAACGTGCGCCGGATCACACCACGCCCTGCCGGCGATGAGGCCCGGCTGACCTCCCGGCGGCCGGACGCTTGCGCCTGCCGCGCGGGGGTGCTGCAATCGTCGGGTCGCGCCCCCACCGCCAGCCGTTCCGCAGGTATCGCCATGAATCGTCCGCTCCGCATCGCCCTGATCGCCTCCGCCCTTCTGTTGGGCGTCGCCCCTGCGGTCTTCGCGGGTGAGGTCTATCAATGGAAAGACGCCAACGGCGTGACCCATTATTCGCAGACGCCCCCGCCGCAGGGCAAGTTCCAGGCCCGGTCGATCTATCAGCGCCAGACCGCCGCCCCCGGACAGACGGTCGATAGCGCGCCGGTCGAGTCCCCGCAGTGCACCACCGCGCGCAAGAACATCGAACTGCTGATGAGCGGCGCCAAGCTGCAGATGGACAGCGACGGCGACGGCAAGGCCGACCGCGACCTCAGCGACAGCGATCGCGATAAACAGCTGCAGATCGCGCAGACCGTGTCCCGGGTGAATTGCGGCGCGAGCACCGCCAAAGCGCCATAACCGCGCCGTCAACGCATCGTCGCGACGCTGTCCGGCGAACGTCCCCTCCCCGCACGGAACCGCTGACCGCGAACATCGGGCAAAATGCGGGGTTAGCCCCCTCCTGCCCGAGTTCCGCCCATGCGCCTGTCGCAGTTCCACCTCCGCACCGAAAAGGAAACGCCCGCCGATGCCGAGATCGTCAGCCACCAGCTGATGCTCCGCGCGGGCATGCTGCGCAAGCTCGCCGCCGGCCTCTACACCTGGAGCCCCCTGGGCCTGCGCGTGCTGCGCAAGGTGGAGGGCATCGTGCGCGACGAGATGAACCGCGCCGGCGCGATCGAGCTGCAGATGCCGACGATCCAGCCGCGCGAACTGTGGGAGGAAACCGGGCGCTGGGAGAAGTTCGGCGGTCAGCTGCTGAAGATCAAGGACCGCAAGGAGGCCGAGTACTGCTACGGCCCCACCGCCGAGGAAGTAATCACCGATTTCGCGCGCCAGGAGATCAACAGCTACAAACAGCTGCCGGTGAATTTCTACAACATCCAGACCAAATTCCGCGACGAGATCCGCCCGCGCTTCGGGGTGATGCGCGCGCGCGAATTTCTCATGAAGGATGCGTATTCGTTCCATATCGACGACGACTCGCTCGCCGCCGAATACAGGAACATGTACGACGCGTATTCACGCATTTTCACCCGCCTCGGCCTGACCTTCCGCGCGGTGTTCGCCGATACCGGCGCGATCGGTGGCAGCGCCTCGCACGAATTCCACGTGCTGGCCGATTCGGGCGAGGACGCGATCGCCTTCTCCGACGGCTCGGATTATGCGGCGAACGTCGAACTGGCCGAAGCCGTGTCGCCGGGCGAGCGCGCGGCGCCGACCGAAACGATGCGAAAAGTGGAAACGCCGACACAGAAGACCTGCGATGAAGTCGCGGCGTTGCTCGGATTTCCGCTGACCCGCACCGTGAAATCGGTGGCGATCATGACCGAAAGCGCGGACAAGGCGCCGCAGTTCGTGCTCGCGCTGGTGCGCGGCGATCATGTCGTCAACGAGATCAAACTCTCGAAGCTGTCGGGGCTTGCGGATTATCGTCTCGCCACCGAAGCTGAAATTCTCGATTATCTCGGCAGCGAACCCGGTTTCCTGGGCCCGGTAAAACCGTCGAAAAACATCCGCGTGATCGCCGACCGCAGCGTCGCCGCGATGCACGACTTCGTGGTCGGCGCGAACGAAGCGGGCTATCACCTCGCCGGCGTCAATTGGGGCCGCGATCTGCCGGAGCCGGAGATGGTCGCCGATATCCGCAACGTCGTCGTCGGCGATCCTTCGCCCGATGGCCACGGCACGCTGGGCATCGCACGCGGTATCGAAGTCGGCCATGTATTCGCGCTGGGCCGCAAATATTCCGAGGCGATGAAGTGCTCCGTGCTCGACGCCAACGGCAAGGCCGCGACGCCGACGATGGGCTGCTACGGGATCGGCGTGAGCCGGATCGTGGCCGCCGCGATCGAACAGAATCACGACGCGGTAGGGATCATTTGGCCGGAGACGATGGCGCCGTGGCAGGTTGCGGTCTGCATCATCAATCCGAAACAGGACGCGAATGTCGCCGCCGCCGCGCAGGCGCTGTACGACGAACTCAACGCTGCGGGCATGGAAGCGGTGCTCGACGACCGCAGTCTGCGTCCCGGACCGATGTTCGCCGACATCGAACTGATCGGAATTCCGCACCGCGTGGTGGTATCGGAACGCGGTCTGGCCGCCGGCACATTCGAGTATCGCGCCCGCCGCGCCAGCGAAGCCGAGTCGCTGGATCGCGATGCTTTGATGCAGCGACTGGGCGCAAGGCGATAACCGGATCGGGCCGGTCATCGCCGGCCGAAAGCGCGGATAAACGCCGCTGCGCCTCCCCTGCATTCATGTTTTGGGCGATGGATTCACTTGTGGACGCGCATATTCGATTATGATCGCGCGTCGCGCCACCCTGCGCGGATGATCCCACCGTCTTTCGGAGTACACATGGCAATCGATCTGAAAAATCTTTCCTCGAAGGAGCTGAAGAATTTGGCAACCCTCATCAAGAAGCAGCAGACGACGCTGAGCAAGCGCAAACCCATCGCCGGCGTGCGCAAGAAACTGATCGCGTTGGCCAGCGCCGCCGGCTACAGCATCGGCGAACTGTTCGGAGGCGCGAAGGCGGCTCCGGCGAAGGCCGGAAGGCCTGCAGCGAAGAAAACGGCCAAAAAAGCCGCGAAGAAAACCGCCAAAAAAGCCACGAATAAAGCCACGAATAAAGCCGCGAAGAAAACCGCGAAGAAAACCGCGAAAAAAGCGGCCAAGAAAACCGCCAAGCGGACAGGCGCCAAGGTCGCACCGAAATACCGCAACCCCGCCGATCCGAAGGTTACCTGGACCGGCCGCGGCAGGCAGCCGCTGTGGTTCGCGGACCAGCTGAAAAAAGGCAAGAAAGCCGAAGAGCTGCTGATCAAGTAATCAGCGCTTCACCAAAACGAGACGCCGGCCCTGTGCCGGCGTTTTTTTATACGCGGCGAGCCCAAAAAAGCAAAAAAACTGCCAAATAGGGTGTGCCTTCGGCGCACCAGCTTTCGCAAGCCCACACAGCCGGTGCGCCGAAGGCGCACCCTATGCACAGGGCATGTCGCTGCTTGTATCGCTCGACAGAGCGCTATTCATGGATAACAGCTCGCCGATTCCGGAATCAGAGATTCCGCCGCGTCGGAATCAGAATATTGCCGAACAGCAGACCGGCGACCAGCGCCAACAGGATATTCAGCGCCGCCACAATCGCCGCCTGCCCGGCTTCCATGTCCTGCTGCTGCACCACGGCCAATAGTCCGCGCAGGCTGGCGCTGCCGGGCACCAGCATGATGATGCCGGGCAGACGCACCAGCGCGCCGGGGCGATTGAACCAGCGTGCATAGGCGTTGCCGGCGGCGGTCATCACCAATGCCGCAAGAAAGATACCGACGGTGCTGCCCCATTCGCCGCCGACGAAGCGCGAAATCAGATAACCGCTCGCCGCCGACAGCATCACCAGCGGGTAATCGCGGCGGTTGGCGCGGAACAGCACCGCGAACGCATAGGTGCCGAGCAGCAGCGCCATGGCTTCCACCCAGTCGGGCTGCGGACGCAGCGCGCGGATTTCGGGCTGCATACCGAGCATGTCCGCCGCCGTCAGCGCTACCATCATGCCGATCGCCAGCTTGAGGATCGTGGTCATCGCGCCGGCGAAGCGCGCGGTGCCCGATACCAGGTTCTGATTGGTCAGCTCGTTGACCGCATTGGTCAGCGCCATGCCGGGCATCAGCACGATCAACGAAGAAATGATGACCGTATTCAGATTCAAGGCGCCGACATACGTCGCCACGAGGACCGCGATCATGCCGGCGAACATCGCCGCGATCGCATCGCTGGCTTCTTTCAGACGCGGCCGGTTGTGGGTGGCCCAATCCAGCCCACCCAGCAGCAGACCGGTGACGCCAGCGGTCGCGATATCCAGCCACGGCAATCGCCACAGCCCCGCGACCGCAGCAGCGGACAGCCCGAACGCGAAGATCGCGATCGTCCTGCCGCGCCAGCCGCCGGGGCGGTCCAGCGCACGAAGCGCCGCATGACCGGCTTCCAGGTCCAGTTGGCCGGACATCACCGCCTCGGCCACCCGGTCCACTTCGCAGAGTTTGTACAGATCGGTCTCGCCGGGCAACAGCCGCACCACGCGCACGGTGTCGCGGCGGCCATGCCCGGCTTCACCGAAGGACAGGATCATTCCGGTCGGATTCGACCACGCGCCGCACTCCAATCCGAGTTTCGTGGCGACCGCCATCACCGCGCCTTCCAGGCGATGCGCGGTGGTGCCATAGGCATGCAGGCGACCGGCGAGTTCGACCACGAAATCGACGCGCGCCTCGTGATCGTGGCGCTGCAGAGCCGCGTTCAAGACTTGCACCCGGAAGGCTCGGTCGGGTAGTCCATCTCGATGCGCCGGGCCAGCACCGTCGCGAAGCGATCGGCCGCACCAGGCGCATACGCGAAGAACAGCGAGGGCTCGGTCAGCTCCAGCTCCAGCAATCGCGGCTGCCCACCGGCGTCGCGGATCAGATCGATGCGCGCATACAGCGGCAGCCCATCGCCGCGCGCCAGCAGCGCAGACAACACCGCTTCGGCCAGCTTCAGTTCGTCGGCCTCGGGTTCGCGCATGGCGATGGCATCGGCCAGTTGGGTGTGGTCGGCCGGCGCCTCATTGGGCCGCAGCAATGCGGCCTTGCGCAGCGCATGGCTGAAATCGCCGTCGAAATACAGCAGCGCGGTTTCGCCGTGCGTGTCTACCGCATGAAGATACGGCTGCAGCATCGCGCTGCGCCCGGCATCGAGAAGACGGCCGATGTGATTGGCGGCGGCGAATTCCTGTTCGCGCCGATAGCGCTGGGTGTCGTTCGAACCGGCGCTCACCGTCGGCTTCACCACGTACTCGGCGGCCTCCGGGAAATCGGCCAGAAACGCCTGCAGCGCCGGCAGGGGCTCGGCATCCGGTTCGACGAAACGCGTCGGCACAACCGGGATGCCGGCGGCTTCGAGATCGGCGAGGTAATGCTTGTCGGTGTTCCAGCGCAGTGTCGGCATTGGATTGAGCAGCCGGGTGACGCGGTCGACCCGTTCGCACCAGCGCAGGAATTCGCACAGGCGGGTGTGATAGTCCCAGGGCGAACGCAGCACGACCGCATCGTAGCGGGCCCAGGACACGGTGAGGTCGTCCCAGGCGCGGACTTCGGCATTCAGCCCGACACGCGCGCAGGCCGCGAGCAGCAGCGGCATGTCGTCGTCGAGCGCGGCGGACGCGATGGCGGTCACAAGAGCGATACGGGGCATGCCGCCAGTTTAGCCGGCCGGGATGCCTGCACGGATCGAGACCTCGCCGCCATGCCCCAAAGTACGGTGTCGCGGCAGGCGGATGTGCCGGTAAACTTGCCGCCTCAACGGATCGCCCCCGCGTCAGGAGTTTCCCGCATGCATCGCACGGTGTCGGCATGAGCAACAGCAAGATCTATCCGAACGCGGCCGAAGCGCTGCGCGGCCTGGTGGCCGACGACCAGACCCTCGCGGTCGGCGGCTTCGGTCTTTGCGGTATTCCCGAAGCGCTGATCGCCGCACTGCGCGATTCCGGCGTGAAGGGCCTGACCGCGATCTCCAACAACGCCGGCGTCGACGGCTTCGGCCTCGGCATGCTGCTGGCGACGCGGCAGATCAGGAAAATGATTTCTTCCTACGTCGGCGAGAACAAGGAGTTCGAACGCCAGTATCTGTCCGGCGAACTCGAACTGGAATTCAATCCGCAGGGCACTCTGGCCGAGCGCCTGCGCGCCGGTGGCGCCGGCATTCCAGCGTTCTATGTGCGCACCGGCTACGGCACCGTGGTGGCGGACGGCAAGGAAACCCGCCAGTTCGACGGCCACTGGTACGTCATGGAAACCGCGCTCAAGGCCGACGTATCGCTGGTGAAGGCGTGGAAGGCCGACAAGTCGGGCAACCTCGTCTTCCGCAAGACCGCGCGCAACTTCAATCCGGCCTGCGCGATGGCCGGAAAAGTCTGCATCGTCGAAGTCGAGCATCTGGTCGAAGTCGGCGACATCGAACCCGATCAGGTTCACCTGCCTGGCATCTACGTCGACCGCATCGTCGTCAACGCGACGCCCGAGAAGCGGATCGAACAGCGCACCGTGCGAGGAGAACAATAATGGCCTGGACCCGCGATCAGATGGCGCAGCGCGCAGCGCAGGAACTCAGCGACGGCGCCTATGTCAACCTCGGCATCGGTTTGCCCACGTTGGTTGCCAACTTCATCCCCGACGGTATGGACGTCTGGCTGCAGAGCGAGAACGGTCTGCTGGGCATCGGTCCGTTTCCGACCGAGGACGAAGTGGACGCCGATCTCATCAACGCCGGCAAACAGACCGTCACCGCACGTCCTGGCGCCAGCTATTTCGGCAGCCACGATTCGTTCGCGATGATCCGCGGCGGCCATATCGACCTCGCCATCCTCGGCGCGATGCAGGTGACCCACCAGGGCGACCTCGCCAACTGGATGGTGCCCGGCAAGATGGTCAAGGGCATGGGCGGCGCGATGGATCTGGTGGCCGGCGTGAAGCGCGTGGTGGTGCTGATGGAGCACACGGCGAAGGGCGGCGAACACAAGATCCTGCCAGCCTGCACCCTGCCGCTGACCGGCGTGGGCGTAGTCGACCGGATCATCACCGAGCTGGCGGTATTCGACGTGACCGCCGACGGCCTGAAGCTGGTGGAAACCGCCCCGGAGGTGACCGTGGACGAACTGCGCGAGAAGACCGGGGTCCCGTTTACGGTGTGAGATTGGCTGTCATTCCCAGCCGAACGCGAGGGACCTGCGGTTGCTGCCGGGCAAGGCGAAAAACAGGCCCTCCCCGGCGACACCGGCTTCGGGATGACAGACGGTGGCATTACAATGTCCCATGCTCCCCGACCCGACTCCCCTCGCCAATCAGCTGTTGATCGCGCTGCCCTCGCTGGCAGACCCCAATTTCTCCCGTACCGTTTCGCTGATCTGCCAGCACGATGCCGAAGGCGCAATGGGTCTGGTGATCAATCGCCCCTCCGAATACACCCTCGGCGAAGTCTTCGAGCAGATGGGCATCGCCACCGAAGATGCGGACCTGCGCGAGCGCCAGGTGCTGGCGGGCGGCCCGGTGCATCCGGAGCGCGGCTTCGTGCTGCACGACGGCAATCGCGTGTGGGATTCGACACTCGAAATCGTCGACGGCCTGTATGTCACCACCTCGCGCGATGTGCTCGAGGCGCTGGCGCAGGGCGAAGGGCCCGCGCATTCGACCGTTGTCCTGGGCTGCGCCGGCTGGGGGGCCGGGCAACTCGAGCAGGAATTGATCGACAACGCCTGGCTCACCGCAGAAAGCGACGCGGAGCTGCTGTTCTCACTGCCGCTGGATGCGCGCTGGCAGGCGGCTGCCGGCCGGATCGGCGTGGATCTGATGCGGATGACGGATTACAGCGGCCACGCATGAACGATGCAGTGCGCACCGACGGCACGGTTCTGGGCTTCGATGTCGGCGCCCGCCGGATCGGTGTCGCGATCGGCAGCGGTTTCGGCCTGTGCGCCCGCGCGCTGGCCGTGGTCGACGTACACGACGACAACATCGATTGGCCGGCGATCGAACGCCTGCATCGCGAATGGCGGCCGACCGGTTTCGTAGTCGGCGACCCGATGACCCTCGATGGCGGCGATCAGCCCATCCGCGCCCGCGCCCGCGCATTCGCACTGGCGCTGCGCGAACGCTTCAAGCTTCCGGTCGCGATGATCGACGAACGCAACAGTTCGCAGGAAGCCGCGCAGCGCTTCGCCAGCGATCGCGCCGAGGGAAAGCGCAAACGCCGCGACGCCGACCTGCTCGATGCGGTCGCCGCAGCGGTGATCCTGGAACGCTGGTTCGCCGCACCGCAGGACGCGACCCCACCGGAGGAGTGATCGACGCGATGATGACGCCACACAACGGGCCCGCCCCAAGCACCATCGGACACAAGTCCGAACTGCAGATCGACGCGCAGGGCGTGCTGCATCATCTGCTCACGCTCGACGGCATGTCGCGCGCGACCATGGTCCGGCTGCTGGATCGCGCGCAGCAGTTCGCCCTCGGCGAAAAAGCGCCGCACGCGCTGGAAGGCATCGCGATCTGCACGCTGTTCTTCGAGCCCTCCACGCGCACCCGCCTGAGCTTTCAGCGCGCCGCGCAGCAGCTCGGCGCGGACGTGCTGAATTTCGATGCCGCCACCTCGTCGACCACCAAGGGCGAAAGCGCGCGCGACACACTGAAGAACATCGAAGCGATGGGCGTGCGCGGTTTCGTGATCCGCCACCACGAGGACGGCGCGCTCAACGCGCTGGCGACCTGCGTCGACAGCAAGACCCGCATCATCAACGCGGGCGACGGCCGCAGCGCGCATCCCACCCAGGGCCTGCTCGACATGCTGACCCTGCGCCAGGCCAAGCACGTCGATTTTTCCAGCCTCAAGGTCGCCATCGTCGGCGATGTGCTGCATTCCCGCGTCGCGCGCTCCGACCTGCATGCGCTTCGCATCCTTGGCGCCGGCGAAATCCGCGTTTGCGGCCCGGCTTCATTGCTGCCTCCGGTTGAAGATACCGGTGGAATGCTGCACGGCTGCTTGGTGACCCAGGATTTCAATGAAGCGATCGATGGTGTGGACGTGGTGATGATGCTGCGTCTGCAGCGCGAACGCATGGAGCAGGGCCTGGTGACGTCGCTCGAAGACTATCACCGCGACTACGGCCTCACCGAAGCCCGCCTCAAACGCGCCGCGCCCGACGCCGTGGTGATGCACCCCGGCCCGATGAACCGCAGCGTGGAGATCGACGACGCCGTCGCCGACGGCCCGCAATCGCTGATCCTCAAACAGGTTGCCAACGGCGTTGCGGTGCGGATGGCTGTGTTGGAGACGTTGTTGGGCAACTGAAACAAGATGAACCGAAAAGCCCAACAAAACCGCCTCAAACAAAAACCGCAACGATCACGCACCACAAACCAATGAAGTAGGCTGGGCTGAAAAGCCCAGCAAAAAAATCAAACACAAACCGCAACGATCAAGCCCCACAAACACAAGATGTAGGCTGGGCTGAGAAAACCCAGCATTGTCTGTTGAAGAGGGTGCTGGTGCTGGGCTTATCAGCACAGCCTACTTTGGGCCTATTCGCCTGCCCAATCGAAAGGCATGCATCCTCTTCGCACATACGAATGAAACGAAGAATAGGGCCAATCTGCGATCCGTACGACATGACCATGTTTCACCGGATTCCAGTGAATATAGTTGACATGCGCATCGAAATCCCGATCGTCGCGAATCATCTGCTCATAGAACCGACGCTGCCAGATTCCACGCTCCCGTCGTCGTGCGCGACTTGGCGACACTGGTTCTCCGGCAGCAATCGCTCCTGAGAATTGCGCCTTGATCAAGGCCCAGCGCGTCGAGAAGTCCGCATCCTCTACAGGCAGCGTCCACATCGCGTGGAGGTGCTCTGGAAGCACCACGATGGCTTCGACTTTAAAAGGATGCTCGCGACGCACCTTTTCGAATGAAGCGCGCAGATCGGCAATTCTTTCGACGAGCATGCGATTTCCATCGCGTTGCTGGAGATTTACCGTGAAGAAGTAGGTCGCACCACGCCGTCTGGCACGAATGTAATGGCGCATTATGCTGGCATCATGAAGACTCGATGCGTATAGCTTGATCGACGAAAACCGCGCGCACTATCAGGAAACGCCGCGACAGCACGTAGGTGATGCTCCACCAATAGGCGAATGTCCAGTAGGCTGGGCTGACAAGCCCAGCATTGGTCAATTGCGAAGGTGACGGTGCTGGGCTTGTCAGCCCAGTCTACTTCGGCATGCTGGAGGTGACGGTGCTGGGCTTGTCAGCCCAGCCTACTTCGGCATGCTGGAGGTGACGGTGCTGGGCTTGTCAGCCCAGCCTACTTCGGCATGCTGGAGGTGACGGTGCTGGGCTTGTCAGCCCAGTCTACTTCGGCATGCTGGAGGTGACGGTGCTGGGCTTGTCAGCCCAGCCTACTTCGGCATGCTGGAGGTGATGGTGCTGGGCTTGTCAGCCCAGCCTACTTCGAGATGCTGGAGGTGACGGTGCTGGGCTTGTCAGCCCAGCCTACTTCGAGATGCTGGAGGTGACGGTGCTGGGCTTGTGTCCCTACTGATCAACTCAGTCTGTTGGTCAGCCGACTTTCAGCGCGATGCGCTCTGCAACTGGAACGCGCGCTGCGCCACCGGCCGGCTCGGCCATGCATGTCGAATGATCCGCCAGACGACTTCGCCGAACTGTTTCGGCAGCGAACCGGTGTTGTAGTGCTGGCCATAGCGCGCGCAGATCCCGCGTACTTCGACCGCCATCGCGGCGTAGCGGTTGGCGGGCACGTCGGGAAAGAAATGATGTTCGATCTGATGGCTCAAGTTGCCGGACATCAGATTCATCAGCTTGCCGCCGGCAAGATTGGACGAGCCGCGCAGCTGGCGCAGGTACCAGTGGCCGCGCGATTCGCCGATCACCGATTCCTTCGAGAACGTCTCGGCATCGGCGGTAAAGTGGCCGCAGAAGATGATGGTGTAGGTCCACAGATTGCGCAGGATGTTGGCAATGATGTTACCCAGCAGCACCGGCAGGAAAAACGGACCGGCGAGCAGCGGGAAAAAGACATAGTCCTTCAGCACCTGTCGCGCCATCTTGCGGCCGACCGGGCGGAACGCTTCGCGCAGCTTCGCGGTCGGCATCTTGCCGGCGAACCAGCGGCCGAGGCGCAGGTCCTGGATCGCGACGCCCCACTCGAACAGCAGCGCGAACATCACCGCGACCAGCGGCTGGGCCAGATAGAACGGCTTCCAGCGCTGTTCCGGAAACACCCGAAGCAGACCGTAGCCGATATCGTCGTCCATGCCGCGCACATTGGTCCAGGTGTGATGACGATAGTTGTGGGTCTTGCGCCAGTTGTCGCCGGTGCCGGCGATGTCCCACTCGTAGGTCCTGCCGTCGAGATGCGGGTCGCGCATCCAGTCGTACTGCCCGTGCATGACGTTGTGACCCAACTCCATGTTCTCGAGAATTTTCGAGAACGCCAGCAGCAGCGTGCCCAGAATCAACGCGGACAGCGGCGCGATGTGCAGAAAATCGCCCAGTATTCCGCCACCGACCGCCCCGCCCCACAGCAGTACGCGGCCGGAGAGTCCGCTCCAGCGCACGCCGGCGACGACCGCGCGGATATGGTCTGCATCGCGTTGGCCGAGCGTTGCGGCGGTGCGCGCGCGCACAGCGTCGAGCTCATGGCCGAAGCGTTCGAGTTCGTCGGCGCTCAGCACGCGGTTTGTGATCTTGTCGGTCATGGCTCAGAGATCCAGTGTGAGATCGGTGCGTGCGCTGTTCACGCACAGGCGCAGCGCGGACACCGGCTCGTGTTCGGTATCGCCGGTGTGCAGATGGCGGGTCGTACCCGCGCGTTTGCCGCAGGCGCAGGTGTTGCAGATGCCCATGCGGCAGCCGGATGCGGGCTTGAGCCCGACGGCTTCCAGTGCGGTCAGCAGGGATTCGCCTCGCGATACGGTCAGCACTTGGCCGCTGGCGGCAAGCGTCAGTTGCACGCTGCCGGTGTCGGTATCGACATTGGCGCGCGACGGCGGTGTGAACGCTTCGGCATGGAACGCGACCGCGCGATCGGCGGTCAGCGCGCGCGCCGCCGCGACGAAACCATCGGGACCGCAGGCGAAGACGCGACGTTGATGCAGATCGGGCGCGAATGCCGACAGCGACATAGCATCGATGCGGCCATGCCAGCAATCGGCAGCATCGCTATCGCGCGTGACCACGAAATGGACGCGGAAATTCGGCTGCCGCGCGGCCAGCGCACGCAGTTCATCGACGAAGCACAGTTCGGCGCGGCTGCGCGCCCAATACGCCAGCACGATCGGCATCGGCATGCCCTGCGCGGCCTGCGCGCGGATCATCGCCATCATCGGGGTGATGCCGCTGCCAGCGGCCAGGAACAGCCAGGCGCCTTCGGATGTTTCCGGCAAGATCATCTCGCCGAACGCTGGACCGAGCGTCAGCACGTCGCCGGGTCTTGCCGTGTGCCACAGGTGCTGGCTGAGCTTGCCGCCGGGAATGGCCTTGACCGTGATCGCGACCCGGCCATCGGCGCGCGGGGCATCGCTGAGGCTGTAGCTGCGGGTGATGCGGGTGCCGTCGATTTCGGCGCCGATGTTCAGATGCTGGCCCGGACGGTAGCCACGCCAGTGGCGGTTGGGCTGCAGCAGCAGGGTGACGGTGTCGCTGGATTCAGCCTGTCGGGCCACGATCCGGGCCAATGGGCGCTCCCAGGACCAGGTCGGATGCAGTCGGGACGCCCAGAAATCGAAGATCTTGGGCGCCACGAGCGAACGCGCGAAGCGTTTGAGCAGAGGGCGGCGCGGGGCGATGGCGGGGCTGGCGGCAGCGTTCATGGCCATCACTATACAGATGAGAAGACAATTGTCTATACAGATGTATATTAACGACGGGAGGCTATGATGGCGATCGACCCGCCCTGACGTGCCCCGCCCGTGACCGAACAGCACCCCGCCGACAGCCTCGACCCGCATTCCGGGCGCAAGGCTGCGATTTCCCGGGACGACCTGCTCGCCGCAGCGCTGCGCCTGATCGGGCCGCACCGCAGCGTGTCCAGCCTGAGCCTGCGCGAGGTGGCGCGCGAGGCCGGCATCGCCCCGAACAGTTTCTATCGCCAGTTCCGCGACATGGATGAACTGGCGGTCGCGTTGATCGATGTGGCCGGCCGCTCGCTGCGCAAGATCGTCGGCGCGGCACGCCATCGCGCGGCGACCCAGCGCGGCATCGTCCGCGGCTCGGTCGAAACCTTCATGGCGCAGGTTCGCGCCGACGACAAACTGCTGCACGTGCTGCTGCGCGAAGGCACGGTGGGATCGGACGCATTCAAACAGGCGGTCGACCGCGAGCTCACTTTCTTCGAAGACGAACTGCGCTCGGATCTCGTGCGGCTGGCCGCCGCCGAGGGCGCGGTGATGCATGAGCCGGCGCTGGTGGCGAAAGCAATCACCCGCCTGGTGTTCGCGATGGGCGCGATGGCGATGGACCTGCCGCCGGAGCGCGATCGCGAGCTGATCGATCAGCTCAGCACGATGGTGACGATGATCATTTCCGGGGCGCGGGCGATGGCCGCGAAATCGGCATCGCAAACGACTGCGAACGACGGCCCCTGAATCGCGGCATGCCCTATCGCGGCATGCTCTATCGCTGCATTCTCAATCGCGGCATGGCCTACCGGCGGCGCTGCGAGAACAGCCACGGCCACAGATCCGGCGTCTGCGAATACGCCGGATCCCAGCTGTTGTGGTTGGCCTCGGGGAATTCGGTGTAGCGCACATCGCCGCCCACAGCGCGGAACGCGGCCTCGATCAGACGATCCTCGAGCGGCGGCACAACGTCATCCTTCGCGCCATGAAAGATCCACACCGGCAGATGCTTGAGACGCTGCGCCAGCGCAGCCGGAGGATCCGCCTCATCGCGCAAGGGGGTGACGGTCAGATCGCGCGCTTCGCGCGGCGCGGTCAGGCCACCGCACACCGGCACCAGCGCAGCGAAACGCTGCGGCTGCATCAACGCGAGTTCCCAGGTGCCATAGCCACCCATGGACAGGCCGGTCAGGTAAGTGCGGTCGCGATCGCCGCCGAATTCTTCGGTGGCGGCATCGAGCGCGGCGAATGCGATCGCAGCGGCCGTGCCTTTCCAATCGCTGTCGTCCGGCGCCTGCGGAAACACCACGATCGCCGGAAACGTGTCCGCATGCCTACGCAGATACGGGCCGATGCCGACGCGCGTCGGCTTTTCGCCATCGCTGCCGCGTTCGCCGGTACCGTGCAGAAACAAGATCGTCGGTGCATCGGCTTCGCGCGCATGCAATGCGGGAACAAAGACCCGGTAACGGTAGGCCGCGCCCTCGACGATGACGCTGCGCTCGACGAACTTACCGGCGGCAGGATCGGCCGGCACCGTCTTGCAGCCGCTCGATAGCGTCGTCATCGCCAATACGCCCGCACACGCGAAGACGCGGATCAGCGTACGAACACCCGATACTCCCATGGCTTCAGCTCCAGCACGGTCGATGCGTCCAGTGTCGCGAATTCACGGCTGAAATGCCCGATGTAATCGCCGAGGAACAGGGGCTGCCCGAAGCGCACGCTCTGCGGCCTGTTTGAGAGGTTGAATACGGCGAACAGTTTGCCGATGGCATCCTGGTGCACGAAGCTGAGCACCTGCGCCGGCTTGTCGTTCGGCACGTGCACCATCAGCGCGCCCCATTCGCCGTTCCATCCGGAGTCTTCCGCCAGACGTACGCCCACCCCGCCGGATGGTCAAACGGAAAACGATTGCACCGCTATCAGCACCGACGCTTGGCCGACATCTGCCCGAGCCAGGTCCCTGCCTGTCGGCGCGAGCATCCTCGACGCCTGGCACCTGGACTGCGCGGCGCGCGGCCGAGACAGCGCAAAGCGGTCAGGTTCGGTATGCTCGCCGCACATTCCGCAGCATCGAGGAGACATCATGCATCAGAGCCGTCTGCTGATCGGTAGCGCGCTGTTGGTATTTTTACTTTCGGCCTGCAAGAAAGAAGATCCACCGCCGACGGACGCCACCGCCGCGGAACCGACCAGTCAAGCGGTCGCGGCCGAACCTGCGCCGCCTGAAGCCCCTGCGCCGGCCGAAGTACCGGCAACAACACCAGCAGCAGACACCGACACCGACACCGGTTTCAGCGTGGACAAGGTCGCCGTTTCGACAGCGGCATTGCCGCCCTTCCCGTTCTTCAAGATCCCCGACGGGCTGACAGGCAAAGTCAAGGACGGCAAGAACACGATCGACTTCGATCGCCATTTCTTTCTCGCCGGGAAAACAATGATCCCGGTCGAGGGCCGCCTTTACTACAACACCATGAGCCTGATCAGTGAGGACAAGAGTCGAGAGTATTCGACCCCGGAATTCCATCGCAACTACGAAAATGCGGTGCTGGCGCTGGGCGGCGCGAAGATCAGCGAAACGCAATTCACGCGCGCGATCGTCGACGAAGCCGGCGGCTTGCGCGAAATCAACAAACACTGGCGCAGCGTGCCGCCCACCAGCGGTTACGAGCATCACACCTACCTGATCCGCACTGCGGACAAAGAGTATTGGATACTCGTCAGTACCGCAGCCGCCAGACCATCGGGCCATATCGTGGTGATGGAGAAAGCGGCGATGACGCAATCGCTGGGTTTTCTCGACGCCAGCGCGATGAAAGCAGCGCTGGATGCCGATGGCCGGGTCGCGCTGTATATCAATTTCGATATCGACGCATCGACGCTGCGCCCGGACAGTCAGGCGGCCATCGCTGAAATCAGGACGCTGCTCGACTCGAATGCCGGGCTGAAGATTTCCATCGAAGGCCATACCGACAACACCGGCGCTGCCGCTCGCAATCATCAGTTGTCCGGCGCACGGGCGCGCAGCGTGCTGCGCGCATTGGTCGATCTGGGGATCGACCCTTCCCGTCTGAGCGCCAAAGGTTTCGGCCCCGACCAGCCATTGGCCGACAATGCCGACGAGGCGGGTCGCGCCAAGAATCGCCGTGTGGAACTGGTGAAGATCTGAACGTCCGGCTCGTATGGTTTCGCAAAAAACGCCGCTGAATGCGGCGTGTTCCGCCGACGACAGGCTATTGACCAGCCGGCGCACCGGGCTTAAACGGCCGCTGCCCAGCGCGTCCGAAAGCAGACGCAGCTGGCGCGCGGTCTTGTCGTGGCGGATGGTCTCGGCCATTCGGTGCTCCCGTGAGCGGGTGCGTCCCTTTCGAGCCTTCAGCCGCGACAGCGCGACAGGGCCAGGTGTTCATGCGCGCATTATCGAGCGGTCAGATCGGCGATACCTACCCCTTCGAATTCCTTGATCCGATCCGCAGACGAACCGATCATGCGGTCGCTGCACTTGCGACCGGGCGGCAACATGGCAAACTTATCGGGCCGGTCTGCTGGGGGGGGGCATGACCGGGACGGTGCATGGGTCATACGTGTCCCGCCGCTCACCGAGCACCTCACGACTATGGATGCGTCGGAGAAGTATCAATGCAGTACCGTTGGGAGGACTACTGCCTTGATCGCAACGGGGCACTCCTCATGCTTCGCGGGGAACCGATCGATGTCTCGCGCAGGCAACTCGATTGCATGACATATCTGATCGAGCAGCGCCATCGCGTGGTCGGTTACGACGAACTGATCGAAAAGATCTGGGGTCACGACAATGTGACAAATCATCAGTTGTCACAGATGGTGCTGGCCACGCGGCGCGCGCTTGGCGATGACGGCCAAGGCCAACGGATGATCCGGACAGCGCGTGGACTCGGCTACCGCTGGGTCAGCGCGATCACTGTAACGAACGATCCTGCGTTCCACTCAGCCGAACCGTCCATCGAAACGCTCCCGCCGTTGCAGGCAGAGGTCGCGGCAGCAACGCTTGATGACAGCATATCGGCATCGACGCTGGTAGCATCGACGGCATCCAGCGATGTCGTCGACGGCCGACATGCGGGCACAGGCAGGACGCGTTCCCAGCAGCGGATCGGCTGGATCGCGGCCTCAGTACTCGCCTTTTCCGGGTTTGGCGCGCAAGTAACCATCCGCGATGCGCCAGCACCCCCGATCGCCTCGCCCACTTCGACGACCAACACGGATCAGATCGCCGCACTCGATGCCTTGATGGATGCCGGCAAATACGAGGATGTCCGTCAAGGCCTGGCCCGGTTGCCACCGAACATCTCGAGCAGCCAGGATGCCAAGCTTCTGGAAGTGCGTCTCGACATGGCGCGCGGCAGAACAGGACTCGCCTTGCAGAAGCTCGAAGAACAAAAGACTCGCGCGGATGTTGCGAAGGATCCGCTGTGGCAGGCAAGGATCATGACCGTGCAAAGCACGATTTCCTACAAGGAAGACGAACCGCCGGCGGAGATCAGAGCCACGGCGCAGTCGGCGCTGGACCTGCTGGCGTCCATGGGCGATGCCGCGCCTCCCAAGTATGTCAGCGCGGCGCTCGTCGCCCGCGCCATGGGATTGGCAAGGGAGGGGCGTTCGGACGAAGCCATGCGGGACTATGTGAAGGCCAGGGACATCCGCCTCTCGATCGGCGACCAGCACGGCGCTGCACGGGTACGCGGCAACATCGCGCGAGCCTTGATTGGGGTCGGACACCTGCGCGAAGCGCTCGATGAGCTGCAGGCGGCACTGGACTCGACCCGTCGCTCCGAGAACATTATTGTCCAAATCTACACGCTCAACACGATGTCGCGCGTCCATGTCGAATTGCTGCAGTGGGACGCGGCGCTGTCAGCAAACGACGAAGCTCTCCGCTTGCTGCGACAAGCCCCCGAATCGGACCGGCGCCATCGCGCGCTCATGATGCGCACGTTCATCCTGAGCGAAAAGGGACGCCTGCACGAGGCAGCTGCACAGTTGGAAGAAGCTCGGCAATCGGCAGCGAGCCATCAAAGCGCCACACCTTCCATCGACGTGATGCATCAAGTCGCATCCGGCAACGCCACCAGCGCAACGAGGCAGTTGCAGCGAAGCTTCGACAAGATGTACCAATCCCAGCGCTTCACACCCTTGCTTGAAGACGACGAAGGCCTGCTGCTGCTTTGGATGCTCGCGACTCGCGACCTGGCTGCGGAGGGGAAACCGGTTCCGGACTTGCCAGCAGCGCCGAAGAGGATGATCCTGCAACCGAAGACTCCCACAGGGCACATCGCGCGCGGGCGCTGGCACTGGGCGCAAGGCAATCCAGAGGCCGCCGAAGCGGACTTCAGGCTGGCACTGCAGGAAACGCGGCGCACAGGCCACAGCTATCGGATGACGCTGGCCGCAGAGGCGCTGATCGAATTGCTGCTGCAACGTGGTGATGCAGACGGCGCCCGCATCGTACTGGAAGATATTCGGGCCCAGCAACCGACCTACGCCGACCGCGACTATCGCACCAGCCTCATGGCGCTGCACGTTGCGCACGCGCTCAACGACCCGGCGCAGATACGGGCGGGCTATGCACGAGTACGGACGCTGGCCGGCGAACGGTCGCTGCCTGCGAAATTCGCGCAACCGCATGCGCAATACTCCCTTGATTCCGGCTCCGCGCAGGGAGACATCACGATTCCCGATGCCGTGAACAGAAGGAGCCTCCGCTGAGTCGTCAAACCCCCGTTCATCACCTGCAACGCGTCCGCAACCGGTGGCATGCTCCACAAGAGTCTAAACCCCGCAGCACGTGCGCTACATGCGTAGCGCACAAGCGCAGAATCGCTCGTCCTCATCGCATGCTTAATGCAGCATGCAGTACGAGTCGCATGGAACACCGCGGTTGCGTCCTGCACCCAGGTTCGTCGCTCACGCAACGGCTGGCCCGGCGAGGACGGGGCGTCCAAGTTCGACGATCCTGTCCCCGAATTTGATGGTTTGCGGCCGATGCGCGATATAGATGCGGTGCATGTCGAGTCGGGAAAGATTGAGATTGAGTTGTTCCTCAGTCGCGACATCCAGATCGCTCGTGGACTCGTCCAACAGCAGTATGCGCGGCCTTCTGTACAGCGCTCTGGCGATGAGGATGCGCTGCTTCTGTCCGGCGGACAATGCCGAGCCCATGTCGCCGACGGGCGTGTGATACCCCATTATCATCGCTTCGATGTCATCGTGAACACAAGCGATCCTGGCGCATTCTTCGACCCACGCGTGGTCGACCTCGGCATCGAAGAAGGCGATGTTGTCGCGGATCGATCCCGCGAACAGGGCATCTCCCTGCAGGACGGAAGCGACATGCCTGCGCAGCGCGTCGATGTCGATGTCTTCGATGCGTTTTCCGTTGATCAGAATGGTTCCTCCAGCCGGCTTGTGGATGCCCAGGATCATTTTGGCGATGGTCGTCTTTCCGACGCCGGTCCTGCCGGTGACGACCGTGCACGCAGACCCAGCAGTCGAGAAACTGAGCCCGTCGAGGACGTTGCGCCCGAACTCGGAATAGCGGAAGGACACATCGATGAACTGTACGGACGGCGGCCTCTGGGGCACGCCCGCACCGACCAAGGCAGACGCCCCCGGGTCTTCCTCGATATCGTCCGACCCGCGCACGGCCACATGTGTCAGTCCTTCGGGCTCGGTCAGCACGATATCCGCAAGCCGCTCGAAATGCAGACGCAGCATGCGGACTTCGAAGAAGTACTGGACCAGACGGCCCGCGGCCGACATGAATTGGTCCTGGTAGCTCAGGTAGGCAAACAGCATGCCCACGGTGAACTGCCCCTGGTTGATGAGGCTCGCAGCGAGATAGATCGCGATGATGCGCTGGCTGCCGGTGATCAGCGCGCCGGCAGTCCCGACGGCGATTCCGAGCCATTGCCCCCTGATCTTGATGTTGATGGCCTCGATCGAGAGGTTCTGCCACGCAGCGCGGCGATGGTCGGCGCGACCGGCCAGCTTGATCGGGCGTATGCCGCGGACGCTTTCCATGAAATTCGACGAAACACGCGCATCTGCGACAAGAGCCTCGCGAGCGTTGCGCTTGAGTGTTTCGAAACTGGCCAGCCTCAGCAACGTCAGCGCCACCAACGCCGCGATCGCGGTCAGGGCCAGCTTCGGGCTGTAAAGCCAGATCATGACCAGGGTAACGATGCTCATCAGACCATCGAGAACGCTTTCGATCGCGCCCGTGGTCACGGTCTTCTGGATCGCGGACACGGAACCGAAACGCGACATGATGTCGCCGATATGGCGGCGCTCGAAGAACTCCACCGGCAGATGCAGGAGATGAGTGAGCACGCGCGACGACCACCGGTAGCTGATCGTGGTCGTGAGCCAGGTCACCATCCACGTCCGGATGGTCCCGACCGTCAGGTTGATCAGCATCAGCAGCGCCAACCCGGCCACGATCGTGACGATCAAACGCGAATCCGCGGACGTGAAGGCATTGTCGATCATCCACTGCATGGTCGCCGGAGACAGCAAGGCAATGATCTGCAGCAACAATGCCAGCGAAAAGATATGCGCCAGCGCCCCGGGAATGCCGTCCGTTCGCCCGATGATCGACCTCAGCGTCGGCACCTTGCGCTCGTCGCGAGCCACGAAACTCTGGTTGGGCTCGAATTCGACGGCATAGCCGGTGAAATGCGCGGAGGCTTCCGCATAACTCATCTTGACCACGCCCACGGCGGGATCGTGGATCGTGATCCTGCGGCGCCCGGCCTTCTTCAGCACCACGAAGTGATTCATGTCCCAATGCAGGACGCATGGCGTCTTGAGGTGCCGCAGGGATTCCATTTCGAGCTTCACTGCGCGCGATGAAAGACCGATACGGCCGGCCTGTACGATCATTTGATTGAGATTGACGCCATCCTGAGCCGTTCCCAGCCGGCTTCGCATCCCGATGAGGTCTGTACGCAGGCCGAAATAGCTGCTGACCATCGCGAGGCAGGCGACGCCGCATTCGGTGACTTCGGTCTGCACGATCGCAGGCAGGCGGCCCATGGCTTCCCAGGGGTTGAAGTTGATTTTCGGAAGGCTGCGATACGCAGCCGTCGACTCAGGATGGATGTGCACGGGATACCCCTGTGAAGACCTGCATGTTGGACGACGGGAAGAGAAGCGGACTCACGGATCATCCGTCGCCGAACAGGCTCTTCAGCGGATCGAACAGCCACTGATACATCTTCCTTTTCTGCACCGGAATCTTGACCGACACGGTTTTCCCGAGCAGCGTTCCGTTCGCGTGACCGGGCTGGGCCGGATCCAGCTGGATCACGGCCTTGTACGTGCGCAGCGTGGCGCGCGTCTCCCTCACATACATTTCGGTCGGCGAAAGCGCGACGGATGCGACACGCCCCACGATCCGTGCACGCGGACTGCCCTTGTATGCATCCAGCGTCATCGCAACCCGATCGCCGATCTTGAGTCTCGATTTCGCGGCAGCGGACACCTGGGTCGTCACGGACAGGGCTCCATCGGTCGCGATCACGGCGACGTCATAAAATTCGGAATAGGCATTTCCGACGTTCATTGGCAGCTGATAGACCACACCGGCCGCCGGCGATTTGACGACAATGACCTTGCTTTCCATCTTGATTCCGTCATCCCAGGCGCTCGGCGGATCCCCAAGCGCATCGATTCCATCTTCTTCCGGTGCTTGCCGCTCGACTCGAAGGCCGACCAGCGGCGCCCCCGCACGCACCCGATCGCCCTCGCGGACATGCAGTTCCGCGATCACGCCCTCGAATCCGCCCTTCACCCTCGTCAGGCCTGTCTGGGTCATGATCACCGACTCGCTGACTTCCGTTTTCGTGTAGCTGCCGAAAGCGAGAAAGGCAATGACCAATGCGATCAGCGACAGCGCAGCGATCGAATACCAGAAGAAGGGCAGCGGAACGGCCAGCGTCGTCCTGCCGACCAGATGCTCGCTTCCTTTCGCGACGGCCTCCGCGCGAAAACCGAGATCTCGACGCGCGCCCGCACCGCTCTTTCCGTTCGATGTCATCAACAATCTCCTTTCCTCACTGTGTCAGGACGCCATGAAATGCAGACTGCAATCCACATGCGATCTCATCACCGATATTGCCGACAGGACGCAATGTCCATGTTCCGCCCGGACTCATCGAACCCGCGCATCGATATCGCATCCATGTATGCGGAATATTTCCGAAGCAGCGACGCGTAGCGGTCGGAACCCAGCACTTCCGATCTGTCGCCGACCTGGGCCATCGTGGCAGCGAGGTATTCCTTTTCATCGGGAGCGACCTTCTGCATCAGCACCATGCCAATCGCGATCGCCGAAACAGGATCCTTCTCGACGCGCATGGCGTCGCTTCTGTTCGGCGACACGCCATGCAGATACACCTCATACAAAGAACGCATGGCGCGAAGATTCCCCATTGAAGCGCTGCGCTCCAGCATGACGACGGCATTGTCCAGATACAGCTTGTCGTACTCCTCGCGTGCAGCCGCGGCACCGTCCGCAGGCTGGGAGTACAAAGCGAAATGCGCCATCGCATGCGGGTCGCCAAGCATGGCGGCCTGCAGCATGCGCGGGGCGGCTTCGTTCAAACGGCCGGAAGACAAGCCCTTGCACAGGGCCGCAGCCTGGACAACGGAATCGCCGTGCCGGCTGATTCTCGAAACGGCGAAGTTCTCTTTCCAGGAGTTCCTTTCCGACTCGACCGCAACCTGCATCCAATACTGTTCTTCATCGCGCATGCGTTCTTCGTCTTCGCACAGCGCCAGCGCTCTCGACAGCAGACAGGACGCGAATCGATCGCCCCTATCGGCATCGGCAGCCAGCCGGTCGAACGACGACTCAAGACTGAAGTCCGGACTGCGAGACCGAGGCTTGGCCACTACGGGCTCCATCGGCCGCCGCACATCGACCGCGCGCGCCTTGCGCTGTGCGCGTGCGGGCACCGGATGCACAGCGGATGCTTTCGAGAGCGGGGCCCTCTCGGGTCGCCAATCTGCGTGTCGCCATGCGATGACGAACACCAGGACGAGCATTGGCAACAGCAAGGCCAACCCGGAGAAGAGTCCTAACCTGTGTAAAGTCTTCGCGCCGACACATCGCATCTTGCATTCATCCGTCCAGTCGATTCCGCACATCGCTCCGTCGTATCGCAGATCATCGCGGAAGACGTCGAAGTCGGCGCTTCACACCTTGTTTCGAATCGATGACGTCAATGCCACCGCTGCAGCGGCTGCGGTGGCATTGACCCGACCTCAGCATCGGCCGAAGTCACCCAGTCAGATCAAAGCTCATTAGGATCATCGATGACATCCAGTGCATCCTCGAATACGGTGGCTCCGCTCTGACGCAGAACGTCGGCGACGTCAGCGAGATTGTCACGCGCGGACACAGCAGTCGTTGACAACACGGAAGCCTGCTGGGCGATAGCGCCTGCGGTCTCTTGGCTGATATTCGACATCATGATCGTCCAGCAGTTCTTTCGGTTTGTCGGGTTCATCAGCCAATAGCAGAACCCTACGATCGTCGCAACAAGCGACAAAGCGCCAGACGTTAGAGCGACACCTTCTGCGAAGGACGAACCACCAACGATGCGATCACCCACCAGATTCAGATCGGCATCATCCAGCACCATGATTCCAAAGCGATTTTCGTTATTGTTCATGACAAGACTCCTCAGGATATGAATACATTTTCCGCTTTCTCGCTGAGCGGCATCACCGCCACGCGTCAGAAACCGGTCTTTGGCCGCATCTGCCCGTTGGTCGCAGTCCTGCAATACTTCGCGTAGTACACCTGCGTGGCGGTTGTATCCGCTGCGAATTTTGCAAGCAGGACATTGGATCCCGATGTGTTGCTCTGGGGTTTGAAATAAAGAGTGCCAGCGGCCCCATTGCGGATCGTGAACCCCTTGAGGCCTTGCTTGTCGAGAACGACCTTCATCCGATTGGTATCGGAGCAAAACTGATTCGACCTTACAACCGTGCCGGCAGTGAGAGTGGCCGGCGTGCTGGCCGTAAATCCGATGCAACGACCGTAACGCGATCCCGTCATGTAGTAAGCAGTCCCGCCGGTGTCGTGCTTCCAACTGCTTTTTCTCGAGAAGGTGAATGTGGTGGCAGCACTTTCGCTTGTAGTGATTTGCAGTTGGCCTTCATCAGAAATACTGCTCGCGTTAGCTTTCAGCCACAACGTTGTCCCCGCTCCGTCCTGCTGGGTCGTCGTGTACAGCTTGCATGCGAACACCGCATCCTGCCCATCGATGGCGCTTGTTTGACCCGACCACGCACAGAGCGCTGCGAGCGTGGCGACGATCATCTTGCTTTGAACTTGACCTTTCATTGTTCAATCCTCTGTTCGATTGAGTGCATTGATTGCAGACCGGCAGACGTCCATGCGCCATCGCAGCCGCATGCGCCCGTCGCCAGCGCTTCCCCCGTCTGTTTCGACCCACCTGGCAAGGCAGGCGTCGCGCACCCCGGCCCATGCCGCCGGGATACACCGGGACAGACGCACGCACCCGGCTCCGCTGATCGACGAACAGGCAACCAACAAGGTCAGAGTCGGATTTCTCCACCTCAGGCAATGCACCAAGCCGTACTCACCGTTTTGGCTCCCGTCGTCGCCTCACGCCGTGAATGGCCCGGTTTCTCTTTGCGGATCAATCGGTGCCACTCACGGTTTGATCCTGCAGGCCGCAACGACGGCGTGCATGCACGAGCGGCATTGGCGTATCACGCAAAGAGCGCGTAACGATCTACTTTTGATCAACCGTTGATCATCGCAAGATCAAATCAATAACTTAGGCCAGCCTGAGCCTCGGAAACGGGGGTCAGGAAACGGGGGCCAGAGTGGCCATTTCCGGTTGTGTAGCGTCTGATCCGACTTCTTCGGCCAGCCGATCTTTCGGGGGCCGGCCGGCCGCCCAAGCTGCGCTTCGATCGTCACGCGAAACCGGTTCGACCCATCGGCATGCTGCCACTGCACATGCCGACGGATGGCATCCGAATCGTCCGGAGCTACCGTCGCCATGAACGGGGCACGATAGGCCTGCTGACGTTCCGCCTGGTTGCCGGAGAGCGAAAGATACGGCGGTGGCAAGATCAGGGGGCGCCGTCTTCGACCAGGCAGGTATTGCAGTGACACTTCCGGAGCGAGCCGCTCCGGCGGTACCACAGCATGCTGTAACCCCATGCTGTGACCGCATGCTGTGGGTAGTTCCTGGGCTTGAGTTGCAGCACGGTCGACGCATCCAGAAGCGCCGATTCTTCACTGAAACGATATCGATGATGTCCGAACAGTCCCACTGCGGCGGCAAGCGGCCCCTTCCGGCAGGAGCAACTGCCGTCGGTGAACATGCGGCAGTTCAGGTCGCGGTCTATGTCGTGGCTGCAATTCGACCAGTTTCGCGACTGCAGTCGCCTACAGCAGGATGAGCGTCGCCAGTCCGAGAAAACTCAGGAAGCCGACCACATCCGTCACCGTGGTCAGCACCACACCACCTGCCAACGCCGGATCGACGTTCATCCTTTTCAGGGTGAGCGGCACCAGCACGCCCGCCAATGCGGCGGCGACGAGATTGATCGCCATCGCCGCGCCGATGACCAGACCAAGTTTCAGATCCTGGAACCACAGCATCGCGACCACGCCGACCACGATCGCCCAGACCACGCCATTGAGCAGGCCTACCAACACTTCCTTGCTGAGCAATGCGCGCAGGTTGCCGTGCGCGACCTGACCCAGCGCAAGGCCGCGCACCATCAGCGTCAAGGTCTGCGTGCCGGCGACGCCGCCCATGCTGGCGACGATCGGCATCAGCACCGCCAAGGCCACAATCTGCTCCAGCGTCGCTTCGAAACGACCGATGACCCACGATGCGAGGAACGCAGTCGCCAGGTTGATCCCCAACCAGATCGCACGGCGCTTGGCCGCGCGCGGCACCGGGCTGAACAGGTCTTCCTCTTCGTCGAGACCTGCCGCGCCCAGCGCCTGATGCTCGGCCTGGTAGCGGATGATGTCGACCACGTCATCGATGGTGATGCGGCCGAGCAGCACGTTGTTGTCGTCCACCACCGGCGCGCTGATCCAGTCATGATCCGAGAACACCCGCGCCACTTCATCGGCGGATTCGTCCACCCCGATCGCCGGCTGTTCATCGTCGATCAACCGATTGATCGACGTCGTGGCATTGCAGGTCAGCAGCGACTGCAGCGCGATGCGGCCGAGATACTGGTGACGGCGGCTGATCACATACAGGTGATCGGTATGCTCCGGCAGCTCTCCGCGCAGACGCAGGTAGCGCAGCACCACATCGACGGTGGTGTCCGCGCGCACCGTCACCACGTCGGGATTCATCAAACGGCCGGCGGTGTCCTCGTCGTAGGACAGCACCTGTTCCAGCCGCTCGCGGTTCTCGCGGTCCATCGATTTGAGGACTTCGTCGATGACCGTATCGGGCAGGTCCTCGACCAGATCCGCCAGATCATCGATGTCGAGGTCTTCGACCGCAGCGACGATTTCGTCGGGGTCCATGTCCGCGATCAGACTTTCGCGTACGTCCTCGCCGACATGGACCAGCACCTCGCCGTCGTCCTCGGCGTCGACCAGCCCCCAGACCACGCTGCGCTTGCCGGGCGGCAGCGATTCGAGCAGGTTGCCGATTTCCGCCGGCGACAGGCTGTTGACCAGCCGGCGTACGGGACCCAAACGGCCGCTGTCCAGCGCGTCCGAAAGCAGACGCAGCTGACGCGCGGTCTTGTCGTGGCGGATGGTCTCGGCCATTCGGTGCTCCCGGTGGCGGCGGTCATCGCACCACGGGGGCGCGACAGGGGTCAGGTGTCCATCTGCGGATTATCGCCCGGTCAGCTGGCGATAGACACCCCCGCGACAGACGGGCACTGGGCAGCATCCTCACAATCGTTTCGACAAGACCGCACATGTCTGCGAACAACGCATCCGTAACGGAAGCCCGATGATGCCGCTTGCCGCAAGCGCTCATAGTGGCAGACTATCGCGGCCGGCCACCCGGGGGGAGTGACTGGCGCAAGGCGTGCTCCGAACGTCTCGTTACTCGTTTTGCCCCTCCCGTGTAACGAAGCATCGGAGAATGCGGCATGCAGTACCGTTGGGACGACTTCAGTCTGGATCGCGCAGGCGCGCTGCTGACCCGGCAAGGCCATCAGGTCGATGTCTCGCGAAAAGTCCTCGATTGCATCAGCCACCTCATCGAACACCGCGACCGGGTGGTGGGTTACGACGAACTCGTCCGCAAAGTGTGGGGGCATGAGAACGTCACCCATCATCAACTGTCCCAAGTGATCCTCGCCGCGCGGCGCGCGACAGGCGACGATGGCCAGGCGCAGCGGCTGATCAGGACCTTGCCCGGATTGGGTTATCGCTGGGTGGGGGTGCTGTGCGAAATTGCGGGCACGGGCACAGCGCCCCAGGAACAGGCGCCCGACAGGCCTGTGCCAACCCAAGTCGACGCAGCCAAGCCACTACCGGAAGCCTCACCGCCTCTGCAAGCGCAAGCGGTCGCTCCGATCCACCAACCCCAGATGACAGCCCCGGCTCGGCTTCGCAACGACAAGCTGCGTGCAGTCGTTGCG
>JBIITV010000223.1:0-4650 GCA_044340325.1 Lysobacteraceae bacterium | reverse complement strand
CCAGCGTTGGAAAGCTCAGCACGGGTCGTTGCGACGCGCTGCGAGAGGCTTTCCTGACTCTCGGCATAGATCGTCATCGTGAAATGGTATTCGCCAAGCACGAAGTTGCCGGACGAGACCTGATCCATCGCGTAGTCGAGTTCGACGATCTGACTCAGCGCCTTGTCACCCGAGGAGATCATCATGCCCTTGGTGCGGTCGAGCACTTTCAACGCATCCTGTCGGCCCATGGGGCTGAAGGAATGGGTGACCACATATTCGAAGTCGAGATATTTCAGACCGTTGAGGATGCCTGGATAGGTCCCATCGGCGTATTCCTTGACGTTGAGGATGGCGCCGTAGTGATTCACGCCGTTCGGGGTCGTGACCACGAAGTCGCCGCTCTTGGACGAGAACATATGCCGGCTCACCGGCAGATAGTTGTAGATCGGCGAATGGAGCACGGGCACCGGCTCTTCGAGACGGTTCAGGATGTAACCGAGGAACTCGAGGGTTTCCGAGAATACGACACCGCTCGCGCCCTCATACATGCTGAGCCGATAGGGGGAATAGTCCTTGATGACCGCCTCGACATTGCTCGCGAGCTCCATCACTTTGGCGATCGATTGCTCTTCCTCGGCTTTCAGCTTGATGTGATCGGCGGACTGCTCGACGAAGCGCTTTCCTCCCACCACGGGGCGGTAGAGCAGCGTCATGTACAGATCGTTCTGCATCATTTTCTGCGCGGAGAGCGCGCCATAGTAGGCGTCGGACATCTCCTGGTTGAACCGGTGCCGGAAGCCGCTCTTGACGTTCACGCGCCTGCGGCGGCGGACATCGTGCACCCAGAATGCGACGTTGACGAAGTCGGGCGCCCGCAGCGTCTGCAGCAGCCGGTTGAACGTGTTATGGCGATGCTCGAGCTCCCATTCCTCACGACCGACGAATGGCAGACCTTCGAGATGCCAGGAAACCAGATAGTCGCCTTCCCGCGTCTTGACGACAGAGGGGGAGACATGCGACGAAAAAGGAACGAATTCGCTGATGGAAGTGTCGGGTGTGAACATGCGCCTTCACGTGATGAGGACTTGCGGTAACGCGGTGGGCGGCGACGTGGCGCTTCGCCGGGAGGGCAGAAAATTTCAGCTGGAATCCATTCGTGTGGATGAAGCAGCGTCGGCGACGGCCGTCTCACCTATCGAGCGATACCACGCATCCGGGCTGGCTATTGTGCAGAACCTCCCGGTATTCCGCTTTTCGGCGGAATACCGGGAGGGCTTTTTCTTCAAACCGCTTTCGCATTCCTGCCGACAGACTTCGCCGGACCGCTCATCCTGCCGCTGATGATATGCGGACCGGTGAAGGATCTCTTCCCGCCCGGCTGCACTTTACGGTATGCATTCGGAGAAAAGACCCACGCCCCTCCATGTTCTTTCACGTTCCGCGCACGCAGCCTGAACCTGATGCTCAGACCGAGCAGACGGAAGATCATCTCGTCGCGCTTGGTCATCATCCGCATGATGTAGATGACCACAGGGATCAACGCGAGCAGAAAGATATGGAAATAAATCGCGATGAGGAACGTGCCCCCAGCCCCGATGAAAAACGGGATGTAGGGCACGCCCAGAAACATCGGGGGGCGCGTACAGCCGCGGAACACGACATTCTTGTTCACGACGGTATCAGCAGTCGCCGGTGCCGGCGCCGGTGTCGGAGGACATCAGCATGGTGGCGATGGTGGTTGCGCCGCCGATCAGCACTGCGCCGAGGAACACGGGCGCCACGTCGGACAGACGCTTGTGGGCGAACGCGATCTGATAGCCGCAGAAGATGATGGCAACCGTGATCACGAGGATCGAGATGAATTTCAACAGACCTTCGACGCCTTCGAAGAAGCTCTGAACGGTCGTGCAGGTGTCGCCGAAATCGACGTCCTGGGCAAAAATCAGCTGCGGCATGGACAACATCGCGACGAACAGCATCGCTTTGAACATGCTGTTCATCGTATTGGCTACAGTGTCCTTGGACACCGAACGCGGATACTTCTTCATGACTACTCTTCTTGGGGTTGGTGGGGTGGAACACTTGCGATTGCTACGTGCACTGCTGGGTGGCTTGGGACAACGATGTGCCCGGGGAGAAACGCGCCCCGGACACAGGGGTTAGAACACGAAGGCCTCGTCCTGATCGGGGTCGTTCGCGACAAGGGCCTTGTCGCCAGCGCCGCCGCGCCGTTTGACCGTGGCCGTCTCCTCGCTCGCCGTTGGCTGCGCGGGTGCCACTTTCGCGACACCCGCCGCAAGGCTGGCCGTCGGCACAGCGCGCCCGATCGGCACCACCGATTGTTCCGAAGGTGATGGCACCGCTGAGGCAGCAGGGGTTTCGGGAGCGGGGCCAGCAGCGAGAAAGTCCGCAACGGGATCGACCGGCACGATCCTGGAGGGCACGATCCTGGAAGGCACGGGCTGGATTCGGGACGGAGCGGCTACGGTCGGCGAGCTTGCCGCCGTCGGCGCAGGCGATGCGGAGGGCTCTGCAACAGGTGTCTCGCTGTAAAGCGGATGCCGGGCGACCGGTACTGTCCGCCGGGCGACACGACCGATCACTTCGATCGCAGGGGATTCGGGTACCGCTTCGACCTCGCGGCCCTGACGTACGGAAGCGTAGATCTTCTGGACATAGCCATGCCGGAACCCGGTCGAGAAATTGCCCGAGTAGTAGCAACTGAACGATTTGCCCCAGTCACCTTTGGCGCGCTGGTAGCATTCGGCCAGTATTTGCGATCCCGCTTTCAGGTTGGCGCAGGGCTCGAAGGCCTGCTCGTATGAGCCGAGGCCGTACTTGTCGAGGTTGTAACGGTTGACCTGGGCCAGGCCGATGGAAAAATTGAAGCCGCGCCCTTCGAGCATCCGCACGGTCGCGAGGGCTTCTGGAAGATTCTTCGGCTGGCGTACAAGGCGCCCCCCCACCACGCCGATGGCGTAGGGGTTGTACGAGGACTCCACGCGCACGACATGGTGCATCACCTCGGAAGGTACGGCCAATCCTTGGCAAGCCATCAGTTCCATTCCCGGCAACAAGACGGAATCCTCCGGTCCGAGGCTGCGGTGCCGCTGCAGCGATGAGTGATTGTGATTCGGGGCATCCCCTGTCCTCCGTTTGCCCGAAACAATGGTCTACAGGCTCAGTTCGGCTGTCAACGAAATGCGTGCTTCAAGAATACCTCAAAAGGCCAACTCCGTCTCAAACTGAGGCTTCCATGAGGTTATCGAGAGGTATTCGGGATGTCTCGAGATGCGTCTCGCAGGCGCTTGCGGGGGACGCGGGTGTATGACGTAAGATCGCCGGCAATCGACGGGGGATCGGAGCATGCGGGATTGGCACAGGAAAGTTGCAATTGAAACCATTCATCGTGTCTGCTTGATCCGGAGAAAGAGCCGTCTCTCCAACGAGCGACCGACATCACCGTATCCCAGTCTTCATGTCATTGCCACCGCAGCGACATGGCGCGACACATGCCACCCCAGCGCTTGCCCCCCTCCTTCCCCCGGATCCACCGAACTTCCGCAGGACGCCTCCCCGTGAGCACCGAATCCAACACCAAAGGCAAAGTCATCTTCGTCCTGGCTCTGCTGATCGCGACGCTGATCGGCGGCCTGTATCTCTCCGGCTATGTCGTGCTGATGCAACTCAAGCTGCCGCATGTGCCGCTGTCGTGGAACACCTGGCTCGACTATTACCAGGCCATCGACCTGCCCCAGGTCAAGCCGTTCGTCAAGAAGATCAAGATCAGTGGCGTGATCGGTTTCGGCATCCCGATCGCGCTCTGGCTGGGTCTGCTTTTCCTGGTCCTGAAGCCGCGGCCGCCCGCCCTTCACGGCGATGCCCGCTTCGCCACCGGCAGCGATCTGGCCGGCAAAGGCATGTTCAAGCCGGAGAAGAACGGCATCGTGGTGGGCAAGTTCGGCGGCAAACTGCTGCGACTGAGCGGCCAGCAGTTCGTGATCCTGGCGGCGCCCACCCGCTCCGGCAAAGGCGTGGGGATCGTCATTCCGAATCTGCTGGACTACCAGGAATCGCTGGTCGTGCTCGACATCAAGCAGGAAAACTTCGACCTGACCAGCGGATGGCGCGCCAGCATCGGTCACGAAATCTATCTGTTCAATCCTTTCGCCGAGGACCGCCGCAGCCACCGCTGGAACCCGCTGACCTACGTCTCAGACGATCCTGCGTTCCGCGTGTCCGATCTGATGAGCATCGCGGCGATGCTGTATCCCGACGGTGCCGAGGACCAGAAATTCTGGGTCAGCCAGGCGCGCAATGCGTTCATGGCGTTCACCCTGTATCTGTTCGAGAAATACGACGACGACCAGAAGATCGGCTTCCCGTTCTCCAAACCGCCATCGATCGGCGCGATCTATCGCCTGTCGTCTGGCGATGGGCAGAGCGAGCTCAAACCTTTCCTCAAGGACCTGTCGCAGCGGCCCTTCCTCAGCAGCCATGCCAAGACCGCGTTCTCCGGCATGCTGTCGCAGGCCGACGAGACCTTCGCCTCGATCCTGGGCACGTTCAAAGAGCCGCTGAACGCATTCATCAACCCGATCCTGGATGCGGTGACCAGCGCCGACGATTTCCTGCTCACCGATGTCCGCAAGAAGAGGATGACGATCT
>JBIITV010000097.1:0-17608 GCA_044340325.1 Lysobacteraceae bacterium | reverse complement strand
CCGGCGCCGAAGCTGCCGCCGATCACCACGGTGAACTTCGGCACGCTCGAGCACGCGACCGCGGTGACCATCTTGGCGCCGTCCTTCGCGATGCCGGCGTTCTCGTACTTGCGGCCGACCATGAAGCCGGTGATGTTCTGCAGGAACACCAGCGGGATGCCGCGCTGGTTGCACAGCTCGATGAAGTGCGCGCCCTTGAGCGCGCTCTCGGCGAACAGGATGCCGTTGTTGGCGACGATCCCGACCGGATAGCCGTGCATGTGCGCGAAACCGGTTACAAGCGTCTTGCCGTAGCGCGCCTTGAATTCGTCGAAATCGGAGCCGTCGACGACGCGTGCGATGACCTCGCGGATGTCGAACGGCCGCCGTGTATCCTTGGGTACGATCCCGTACAGCTCTTCGGCGGAATAACGCGGTTCGCTGGTCGGGCGTACCGCGACCTGGAGTATTTTCCTGCGATTGAGATTGCCGACCAGACTGCGCGCGATCTGCAGCGCATGGCGGTCGTCCTCGGCGAAATGATCGGCGACTCCCGAGACGCTGGTATGCACATCCGCGCCGCCGAGCGCTTCTGCGTCCACCACCTCGCCGGTCGCGGCCTTCACCAGCGGCGGGCCGCCAAGAAAGATCGTGCCCTGTTCCTTCACGATGATGCTTTCGTCGCTCATCGCCGGTACGTAGGCGCCGCCGGCGGTGCAACTGCCCATGACGACCGCGATCTGCGGAATGTTCTCCGCGCTCATCCGCGCCTGGTTGTAGAAGATCCGGCCGAAATGCTCGCGGTCCGGGAAGACTTCATCCTGCAGCGGCAGGAACGCACCACCGGAATCGACCAGGTAGATGCACGGCAGTCTGTTCTCGCGCGCGATCTCCTGTGCGCGAAGATGCTTTTTCACCGTCATCGGGAAATAGGTGCCGCCTTTGACGGTGGCGTCGTTGGCCACGATCACCACTTCATTGCCCATCACCCGGCCGATGCCGCAGACCATGCCGGCCGCCGGTGCGGTGCCGTCGTACATGCCTTCCGCAGCGAGCGGAGCGATTTCGAGGAACGGCGAGCCGGGATCCAGTAGGGCGGTGATGCGCTCGCGCGGGAGCAGCTTGCCCCGTTCGGTGTGCTTGGCTCGTGCCTTGTCGCCGCCGCCTTCGGACGCGCGTGCGAGTCGTGCATCGAGTTCGGCGACCAGTTCGCGATGGTAGGCGACGGTCTCGCGGAACTCCTGGGACTGCGGGTCGAGGCGGGTGCTCAGCACGGGCATGGGCGCATCGGACTCATGGATGAGGACGCCAATACTAACCGGTGCCTTGCGCTGCGACGCGAAGCCCGGAACCAAGAAAGACCCGCCGAAACGGGTCTTCCCATGAACGTTCGGGGCTGTGCGCTCCGGAAGCGATCGCTTACTTCTTGGCCTCTTCAGCGGCGGCGGCTGCCTTGTCGGCCATGGCATCGGCCTTCTCGGCCACTTTGTTCGCCGCGTTGGCGGCGGCCTGTGCGGCATCCGCAGTGGCCTCCGTCGCAGCGGCGGTGGCCTTGTCGGTGGCGCCTTCGACAGCGGCGGAGGCCTCACTGATCGCTTCGCCGGTGGCGGCGGCTGCGGCGTCCACGCTCTGTGCGGCCGCGTCACCGGCGGCTTTGGCTGCATCGCCGGCAGCATCGCCTGCCTGGTCCATCGCAGCGGAGGCTTCCGCAGCTTCGTTTTTTGCGGTTTCGGTTTCGTTCTTGCAGGCCGTTATCGACAGCATCACCGATACCAGCAGGATACACATGGTCTTGTTCATCATGAGGTGTTCTCCGTCGTGTAGGGCAGTGCGGATGCGGGGCGATGAGGGCGGAACCTGGCAGGTTCTGGCGCTCGCGTCGCATCAGTGCGGTGTCGGGATGACGCTCCAGCATGGATGCCGTCAGCACAAGGCGACGGCTTTTGCCAAGCTACGCAGGTTCCGATGTCGAATCAACAGGTGAACGGTCAGGCCGGAACCATCGTGCAACCGGCACGAGGACCGTGGTGCAGAGGGCTAATGGCCCCGCGAAGTGCGCATGACCGCATAAAGAGAAAGGCCCGCCGAAGCGGGCCTTTCAAGTTCACAACACCTGAAAGCTGAGAATTACTTCTTGGCTTCTTCGGCGGCCTTGTCGGCCATTTCGCCAGCCTTGTCGGCCATTTCGCCAGCCGCATCAGCGGTGGCGGCAGCAGCGTCGGCGGTTGCAGCGGCAGCGCCGGCAGCAGCGTCGGCGGTGCCGGCAGCAGCGGCTTCGCCAGCGGCAGCGGCAGCATCGCCAGCGGCAGCGGCGGCGTCGCCGGCAGCGGTGGCAGCGTCGGCAGCGGCATCGCCAGCGGCGGTGGCAGCGTCAGCAGAGGCGTCGGCGGCTTCGGTAGCGGCTTCGGCGGTCGCGTCGGCGGCTTCTTCGGCCTTGTTGCAAGCCGACAGAGCGAGGACGCCGGCGGCGAGGAGGACGTAAAGCTTCGTATTCATGCTTTTCTCCAAAGGAGTTGTCTGAAGGGAACTAAAGGGTCAGGCAACGCCAGTGCGCGGGGCAGTCCGGCGAGAGCCGGCTTGTGTTCGTTCACTGACTTACTTGGTGCTTGCCAGCACCATGAAAAAGCCGCAGGTGAATCAGCGGCCTCCTCATTGTAGCAACCAATCCAGCGATGTGAAGCCTTGCTGAATCAGTTGGTCTTGGCGGCGTCGGCAGCTTTGCCGGCGGCGTCGGCTGCGGACTCGGCGGCATCGGCGGCATTTTCGGCGGCGTCAGCGGCCGCGTCGGCGGCTTGAGTGGTGTTTGCAGCGGCGGCATCGGCAGCGCCGGCGGAGGCGGCGTCAGCGGCGGCGGCAGCGGATTCGGCGGCGGCTTGGGCTGCGTCGGCTGCGGCGGTATCACCGGCGGCAGCGGTGGCTTCGGTGGCGGCGCCAGCAGCGTCGGTCGCGGATTCGGCGGCGTCGGCAGCGGATTCGGCGGCCTGGTCCTTGTTGGTGCAGGCGGTCAGGGCGAAGCCCAGGGCCAGGGCGAGCAGAGCCTTGTTCAGGGTCATGGCGAAAGTCCTCGTCAGATTGAGTGATGCACGGGTGAGCGGAGCCCACCGATTGCGTACGGCCACATCATGACAAGCCGGGAGCGGCTGTCAAGCGGGTGTGGCCGGTTTTTTTCTTTTTCTGCGTTATGCGTTTTTATGGCAGCTCGATTGCGATCGCCGTGGCCTCTCCTCCGCCGATGCACAGGGCAGCCACGCCGCGTTTGCCGCCGGTCGCGCGCAGCGCCGCGATCAGGGTCACCACCAGGCGCGCGCCGCTGGCGCCGATGGGATGCCCCAGCGCGCATGCGCCGCCGCGCACGTTCAATTTTTCGTGCGCGATGCCGAGATCTTTCATCGGCGCCATCGCGACGCATGCGAAGGCTTCGTTGACTTCGTAAAGGTCTACGTCGGCAACGCTCCAGCCCGCTTTTTTCAGCACATTTCCGATCGCGGCGACCGGCGCGGTGGTGAACCATTCCGGCGCTTGCGCATGCGTCGCATGGGCGATGATTTTCGCGAGCGGCTGCAGGCCGCGACGCGCGGCTTCGTCCGCCGACATCACGACCGTGGCGGCGGCGCCATCCGAAATTTTCGACGACGACGCAGCGGTCAATACGCCGTCCTTGCCGAACGCGGCGCGCAGGGTCGGGATCTTCGAAGCATCGATCTTGCCGGGCTCTTCATCGCCGTCGACCACGGTCTCGCCCTTGCGTGTAACTACTGTAACTGGAACGATTTCGTCCTTGAACGCACCTTCGGAGATGGCTTTCTGGGCGCGGGCGACGCTTTCGGCGGAAAAAGCGTCCACGGCCGCCCGGTCGAAGCCGTACTGGACGCAAGTTGCGTCGCCGAACACGCCCATGGCCTGTTTGTCATACGGGTTGGTCAGGCCGTCCCACGCCATGTGATCGAGCAGCTCGCCGCTGCCGTAGCGAATACCGGTGCGCGATCCGTTCAGCAGATGCGGGGCATTGCTCATCGATTCCATGCCGCCAGCCACGACAACGTTCGCCGAGCCGGCCTTGATCAGGTCGTGGGCGAGCATGATCGCCTTCATGCCAGAGCCGCAGACCTTGTTGATGGTGGTGCAGCCGGCGGCTTGGGGAATCTTGGCCGCCAGCGAGGCCTGACGGGCCGGGGCCTGCCCGAGCCCTGCCGGAAGGACGCAGCCCATGATGACTTCGTCCACCTGGTCCGGGGCAAGGCCGGCCTGTCCGAGCGCACCGGCGATCGCTGCAGCACCCAAGGTGGGAGTGGGCACGCCGGTGAACTGGCCGAGAAAGGAACCGATGGCGGTGCGTTTGGCACCGACGATGACGATGTCGGACATGAGGAACTCCATGGCGGTTGCGCAACCCCTGCGCGGATCGGGGCCGGCACCGGGCGGTCCGGGCCGGAACCGCGCGATTATGCGACTCATGCTGCACTGCCGCAAATACGACTTCCGGCCAATCCGGTCGATGTGCCTGATCAGAGCAGCCGCTGTGTGATCGCCTTGAGCACCGCATGGGTGCGATCGCGGCAGTCCAGTTTCACCAGCAGCTCGGACATATAGTTCTTCACCGTGCCTTCGGACAGATGCAGGCTGCGCGCGATCTCCTTGTTGGAGTAGCCGCCGGCGACCAGGCGCAGGATCGAGCGTTCACGTTCGGTCAGTCGCAGCCCGGGTTCGGCAGCGGCGCTATCGGTCCATGAGGCGCGTACCGGGCCCAGGCTCACCGGCTGCAGCAGGGTTTCGCCGGCCGCGACCCGCAGGATCGCCGCCTTCAGGTCTTCGGGCGATGCGTCTTTGAGCAGAAAGCCCTGCGCGCCCGCATCGACCGCCTGCATCATCAGCGTCGGGTCGTCGAAGGTGGTGAGCAGGATCACCGGTGTGGCATCGCCGCGCGCGCGGAGCTCGCGGATCAGACCCAGTCCGCCCAATCCCGGCATACGGATATCGCTGACGATCAGATCCACCGGCCGCTGCGGCAGCGCTGCGAGCAGGCTTTCGGCGTCGGCCGTTTCCAGCGCGATCTCCACCCCAAGATCGGCCAATAGGCTCGACAGGCCGCGCAAGACCAGGGCTTGGTCATCGCACAGCGCAATGCGCACTGCGCGCGCCGCAGTCACGCCGGATGCTCCGCTGCGGCGCCGATGGGAATCCGCGCGGTCACCTGCAGTCCGCGCGGCGACACAGGGGTGAGCTCCAGCGTGCCGCCGACCTGGTCGAGGCGTTCGCGCATGCCGATCAATCCGTTCCCGAAATCGATCCGCGCAGGGGCGGCGCCATCGTTGATCACGGACAGTTCCAGTGCGCTCACCGATCGGCGCAGTTCGAGGCGGATCTCGCCGGCGCGGCCGTGGCGCAGTGCATTGGTGATCGCTTCCTGCGCGCAGCGCAGAAGGGTTTCGGCCTGTTCGATGTCGTCCACGCGCAGTTGGTCTTCGATATCGATCAGGATGCGCACGCCCGGCACCTGGTGCGCCAGCGCTTCAAGCGCCGCGCGCAGGTCCAGACCGTCATGCGCGCGCAGGGTGGACACGACCTGGCGAATCTGGCTCAACAGATCGTCCGCCAAGACCGAGGAGATCAACAGCTCCTCGCGCTCCGCGATAGCGGGATCGCGCGCGAGTCTTGCGAGATTGAGCTTCAGCGCGGTCAGACTGTGGCCGGCGACATCGTGCAGTTCGCGCGAGAGTTTCAGCCGTTCAGCCGCGCGCGCCGATTCCTCCAGCAGCCGACGCGTGGCCAGCAGTTCGGCATTGACCTGGGCGAGATGTTCCCGCGCCCGCTCGCGGCTGCCGGCGTAGTGACCGGTCAAGCCGGCGAACGCCTGGAATCCGATCACCGGCAGCATCGACAGCAGTACGCTGCCGACAGGATTGCTGCGGGTGATCCACAGCGCCGCGATTCCCGCGTTCAAGACCAGCATGTAAAGCAGGACGCTCCTCGACGGCAGCAGCAGCACGATCTGCCCGGCGACGATGATCAGCAGCACGACTGTCTGCCCGCCGAGCAGCAGCCACTCGGCGATCACCACCAGCAGGCCCTGCATCATCACGTTCCAGACCTGCATGCGGGTGCCGCTTCCAGGGCGCCTGGATGCCAGTGTCACGAACAGCGCGAGCATCGCGACCAGTGCGACCGCGCCGGCCCACTCCTGCGGGTCGGCGGCGCGCAGCTTCCGCAGCTCCAGCGTCGCAATGCAGATCGCGCACCAAGTGATGTAGGCGGCGAGATTCAGCGGCGTGAAGATGCGCTGCGCCAGCGAACCTTCGTGCGATTGGAGTGAACCGTAGGGCGGGTCGGTCTGTTCGGTGCGCATGCCCGGCAGGATGGCAGCGATGCGACGGCAGCGGAAGTCGCAATACGCAGAAGGTGACTTTTCTCACCCCGCACGGGTGACCTCGGGCAGGTGCCGGCGACGGCCGTCGATCCGGAGACTGTCTCCATCGTCAACGCGCAGGCACGACATCATGGATTCCGTATACAAGTACCTACTGCTCGCCCACGGCCTCAGTGGCCTGATCGCGCTGATCACCTTCTGGATCGCCGCGTTCGCGAAGAAGGGCTCGCCGCTGCACGTGCGCGTCGGCAAGGCCTATCTGCTGTCGATGCTGGGCATCGTGATCACGGCGTTGCCGATGGCGGCGATCATTGCCTCAAGCGGCAAACCCGGGGTGGCGGTGTTTCTGGCCTACCTTGTCGTGATCACCGCCAGTTCGATGTGGCTGGGCCGGCGCGCGATCCGCAGCAAGCGCGATCAGCCGGCGTTTCGTGGACGCGGTTACGCTGCGGTCGCGGTGTTGAATCTGGTGGCATCAGTCGCGACCTTCGCCATCGGGCTGCAGACCTCCGATGTGCTGTTGATGGGTTTCAGCACGGTCGGTCTGTTCAACGGTACCCAGATGCTGATCCGGCGCGCGCGGCCGCTGACGATCACGCGCTGGTGGATGAGAGAGCACATCGCTGCGATGCTCGGCTGCGGCGTCGCCACCCATATCGCCTTCCTGGCGATCGGCATGAATCGCGTGATCGACATGCTCGGAATCAAGCCGCCGAGCTGGTACGGCTTGATCGCATGGTTCGGTCCGCTGATGGTGGCTGCAGTGTGCGGGCTCTGGCTGAGCCGCAAGTATGTGCCGAAGGCGACCGCCGGTGCGGCGGTGACGAGCCGGGCATGATCCGACCGAGTCCAGCGGATGCCGCAAACGAAAGGCCGCAGTCATCGCTGCGGCCTTTTCGATATGCGCAAACCGGGGCGTGTCAGGAATGCCCGTTGAACAACTCGCGACCGATCAGCATCCGCCTGATTTCGTTCGTACCGGCGCCGATGGCGTACAGCTTGGCGTCGCGCAGCAGACGGCCAGTCGGGTATTCGTTGATATAGCCGTTGCCGCCGAGTGTCTGGATGGCTTCCAGCGCGACCGCGACGGCGGAGTCCGAGGCATGCAACAGGCAGCTCGCGGCATCGATACGCGACTTGTGGCCGGCGTCGTAGTCGCGCGCGACCTGGTAAGCGAATGCGCGCGAAGATTGCATCGAGGTGTACATGTCGGCGATCTTGGCCTGCATGATGCCGAAGGTGCCGATCGCCACATCGAATTGCCTGCGTTCGCGCACGTAGGGCAGGGCGACATCCATCGCTGCCTGCATCAGGCCAAGCGGGCCGCCGCTCAGCACCAGACGTTCGGTGTTCAGACCGCTCATCAGCACCTTCACGCCCTTGTGGACTTCGCCCAGTACGTTCTCGGCCGGGATTTCGCAGTTCTGGAAGACCAGTTCGCAGGTGTTGCTGCCGCGCATGCCGAGCTTGTCGAGTTTCTGCGCGGTGCTGAAACCCGGCATGCCTTTTTCGACGATGAAAGCGGTCATGCACTGGCTGCCGGCATCTTTGCCTGCGGTGCGCATGTACACCACCAGTACGTCGGCCTCGGGGCCATTGGTGATCCACATCTTGTTGCCGTTCGCGACCCACGTATCGCCGCGCAGTTCGGCGCGGCAGCTCATCGAGCCCACCACGTCGGACCCGGCACCGGGCTCGCTCATCGCCAGCGCGCCCTTCCATTCGCCGCTGCAGAGTTTCGGCAGATACTTCCGACGCTGCGCTTCGTTGGCATTCGCGTAGAGGTTGCTGACGCACAGATTGGAGTGCGCGCCGTAGCTCAAACCCACCGAGCCCGACGCGCGCGAGATTTCCTCCATCGCCACCAGATGCGCCAGATACCCCATGTCGCTGCCGCCGTACTCGCCGGCGACGGTGATGCCGAGCAGGCCCAGTTCGCCGAGCTTCGGCCAGAGGTCCTGTGGGAAGACGTTTTCTTCATCGATCTGCGCCGCGCGCGGCGCGATTTCGGCGTCCGCGAAGCGGCGCACCGCATCGCGGAGGGCATCGATGTCTTCACCGAGAGGAAAGGGGCGCATTTTTCAATCCTTGGATGTATCGAGGAACTCGACGGGGCCAAAGCCCCCTTGAGTCGATTGCGAATCAAAGGGGCGGCCGCAGCAGCGACAGGGGATATGGCGGTGAAGCAGTATGTCCCAAGGTTTGCGAAGCAAATATTGGGTGATTTCCGTCGAGCCGGGTATCAATGCCCGCGCATTCTGCCCAGGAACCGCGGCGTGGTACGGCCCATCGGCAATTTCAGCTTGCCGATCGCGGCGATGCGTTCTTCGGCCAGACGGTCGGCGGCGAGATAGGTCGGAATGCCGTCGCGGTCGGAAATTTCGTAGATGCGCGCAAGGTTGTGGTAGATGGTGCGCATCATGCGCATCGCGCGTTCGCGGTTGTAACCGTCGATTTCGAGCGAGACGTTCATCACGCCGCCGGCGTTGACCGCGTAGTCCGGCGCATAGACGATGCCGCGCTTCTGCACTTCGTCGCCGATCGCGTTGTTCGCCAACTGGTTGTTGGCGGCGCCGCAGATGATCTTGGCCTTGAGCCGCGGCAGGGTCTGTTCGTTGACGGTGCCGCCGAGGGCGCAGGGCGAATACACGTCGGCCGGCACGTCGTAGATGTCGTCCGGAGAAACCGCTTCGGCGCCGTATTCATCGACCGCCTGTTCGATCAGGTCCTTGTTGATATCGGTGACGAAGATCTTCGCGCCGCGTTCCTTCAGCAGTTTCACGAATTCCATACCGACATGGCCCAGACCCTGCACCGCGTAGCTGTGGCGACCGACTTCCTCATCGCCGTACTTCTTGTTGAGCGTGGCCATCAGGCCCTGCAGCGTGCCGTAGGCGGTGAACGGCGAGGGGTCGCCGGAACCGCCGTGGACCTGATGCACGCCGGTCACGTATTCGGTTTCGCGATACACGTATTCCATGTCGTTGACATCGATGCCGACGTCCTCGGCGGTGATGTAACGGCCGCCAAGCGAGTCGACGAACTTGCCGAACGCGCGGAACAGCGCTTCGGACTTGTCTTTGGACGGGTCGCCGATGATGACGGCCTTGCCGCCGCCGATGTTCAGACCGGCGACCGCGTTCTTGTAGGTCATGCCGCGCGAAAGACGCAGCACGTCGTTCAGCGCGTCCTGCTCGGTCTTGTAGGGCCACATCCGCAGCCCGCCCAGCGCGGGGCCGAGCACTGTGTTGTGGATCGCGATGATGGCTTTGAGACCGGCGTCCTTGTTGTGGCAGAACACGACCTGCTCATGGCCATGGTTTTCGATGTGTTCGAAGATCATCGGAAGCTCCCGTGCGCCGGCGTCTGACCATTCCAGTACGCCGGAGTATGTGGCAAGTCGTTGAATTCGTTTGTATCAGCGGCTTGATGAAGCGGCCGGTGCAGGCCGCAGGCGCAGTAGTCTAATGGAATCGTATGCAGCGGGCCTGTGACGCCGGTACGGCCGCGAACACTGCGCGCTCAGAAGTGCCGATACCGCGCTTGACGGATCCAGAGTGTCGCCAGCCACTTCTCGCCGGCGTCCACCGGCGTGCCGGCGTGCAGCGAGTCGGAATCGGGGCTGCCCGCTGGCGTGAGGTTGTCGAAGATCACTGCGCGCCCGGGGACCGGTTCGATCCGCAGCCCGGGTACCGGAAATTCGGTCGCGCCGCCGGCTTCCACCGCGTTGAGGTAGACGCAGACGGTGCGGACGCGGTTGCCGGCGTGCGGACGGTCCATCTGCAGCGTGCCCGGCGGCAGGTAATCGCGATGCGGGCGGTATTGCTGGCCGGGCAGATAGCGCAATACGGTCAACTGTTCGGCGTGCGGCAGATCGATGCCCGCAGCGGCGACCATCCGCAGCTGCGCCAGACGCAGTGCGGCGGTTTCGATCAGCGGGTCGAAACTGGCTTCGCTACTGGTGCGCACCGGCAGCGTGTAGGGCACGCCGGTGAGCGGATCGGCGGTTTGCGAGTCGTGCAGATGCGGCTGCGCGCTGGCGATCAGTAGCCGGCATTCGTCGGCGGAGAACAGGCGGTCGATCACCGATACCCGCGGCTGCGCGCTCAGCGGTCGCGCCGGCGGTGGCGACAGCACATCTTCGATTGTCAACTGTCTCGGCGCGCTCTGCGCGATCACCGGCGGCGGCAGGGTGAAGTCAGGCAATCGCACCGCGCCGTTCGCGGTGAGCTGTGTCCACAGATCCTCGGCGATATCGGGCTGCGCTTCGCAGCCCTCGCCGTGCGCCAGACGTTCCGCCATCAGCATCGCGGCGACCGCGCTGCCGCGGCCCGCAGCGCGCTCCAGCAACTGCATGCACAGGGATTGATCTTCGGGATGCGGCTTGCGTCCGAAATGGATCGCCGCAGTCAGCAGCGCCGGCGGGAAATTCGCCTGCACACCGCGATGCAGGCGTTCGTTGATGCGCCCGTCGCGCGGCAGCGCCGCGCCGCCCAAGGCGATCTGCATCAACAGGTCGGTGGCGACCGGATGGCCGGACTGTTCCGCGCGCAGCAGCCACTGCGTGGCGGCCTGCGGCGACGGTGCGCCTGCGATTCCGTACAGCCGCATCCGCGCGTATTCGATCTGCGCTTCGACAAGCCCTGCTTCGGCTGCGCGCAGATGCCAGAACTGCGCATCGGTCATCCGCTGCGCATCGGTCAACGCCAGCGCGTACGCGAAGGCATCTTCGGCCGAGCCGTTTTCGGCAGCGCTCTGCAGTGCGGCCAGCGATGCGGGCATGCTCACCCGTGCACGCTCACGGCTGCATGCTCACAACTGCATGCTCACAACTGCATGCTCACAACTGCGACTCCAGCGGCAGCCAGGAAATCGCGTGCGCGCTGAGGCGCTGCCATGCGCTGGTCTCGGGTTCCTGCGACAACAGGCCTGCCGGTGAGGAAACGCGATCCAGCCAGCGCGGCTTGCCGTGCGCGTCCAGATGCATCCAGTAGCTCAGCTCCGGACCGGAAAGCCGCAGGTATTCATCGCGCACCGCTTTGGCCAGCTGCGCATCGTCGAACATCACCCCCATCTCGGTGTTGAGATACGCCGAGCGCGCATCGAGATTGAACGAGCCGATGAAGCCGCGCGTATCGTCCACGCTGTAGGCCTTGGTGTGCAGACTGGCGCCGCTGCTGCCGAACAGGCTGCTGTCCGGATGCCCCTGCGCGCGCAGCTCGTACACATGCACGTCGCCGCGCAGCAGATCGTCGCGGTAGGCGCGATAGGCGCCGTAGACGGCAGCGACATCGTTCGCGGCGAGCGAATTGGTGACCACACCCACGGTCACGCCTTTGCCGACCAGCCCGGTCATGCCCCTGGTGACGTCCGGCCCCGGCACGAAGTACGGCGAAATCAGCAGCACCTTGTGTTTCGCGCTGGACAGATCGCGTTCGATCCGGTGCACCAGCCACTGGTCGCGGCTGTCCTCTTCCCATTTCAGCGGCGGATCGGCGACCAGATGGATACGGTCGCTCCAGAACGGCGTCAGCCGCTTGCCGGCGTAATCCTGCACCTTGGGCGATGCCGAAACCCGCTGCAGATAGCGCTGCGCATCCGCGCTTTTGGCTTCGGTCTCGATCGCATCCGCGATGTCCTCGAACGCGCCTTCGGGCGCGCGGCTCAGCCCGGCCAACGGTACCGCTGCGGCGCTGTTCCAATAGCGGTCGAACATCGCGCTGGCTTCGCCCACCGCAGGGCCGAACAGCACCACGTCCAGATCGCGGAAATTCACCTCGTCGCCGGCGCCGAAATATTCCACGCCGATGTTGCGGCCGCCGACGACCGCAACGCGGCCATCGGCGATCCACGCCTTGTTGTGCATGCGATGGTTGACGCTGAAGATCCGCTGGATGAGTTCGATGATCCGCGCCGGGCCGGTGCGGTTGCGGAACGGGTTGTACAGCCGCAGCTCGATGTTGGGATGGCTGTCCAGCAGCAACAGCTTCGAATCCATGCCCTCGGCGTTCATGTCATCCAGCAGCACGCGTACGCCACGCTCGGCGGCCCGCCATGCCTCGCGGCCGAGCAGGCGGCCGGTGAGATCGTCGTGCCAGATGTAGTACTGCAGATCCAGACTGCGCCCCGCTTTCTGCGCCGACAGCGCGCGGGCCGCGAAGGCATCCACGCCGTCGGTCGCCAGCAGCGCGCCGGTCTTTCCGGGGTGTTCGGCCAGCATTGGCGCCAGTTCGCGGTCGAGTTCGGTCGCATCGGCCTGCACCGCCAGTGCGGTGCTCTTGTCGCCGTTGGCCGGCGGTGTGAAGTGGTTGCCCAGCAGCAGGCCGGTGCCGATCAGCGCCACCAGCGAAAAGGCCCCCCAGCGCGCGATCCGCCAGAGCCGTGTCATCGAACGCATCTAAACCATCCCCCACGGAGCACTGTCCCCATTCGGGGCAGTATCCATGCGACGCGGGCCAGCGGGCAAGACAGTGCTGCAAGGCTGCGGGGGCTGTTGGTGGTCGCCGCATGTCGCTGCCGGAGCGCCGCACGCCTACAATACGCGCCTGACTTTTCAGCACGGAGCGCGCCATGAGCACGCCAGCCGCAACGCTTCCCTCGGTGCACAGCGAGACCTCGCCGCTGCGTTTCGTCACTGCCGCCAGTCTGTTCGACGGCCACGACGCCGCCATCAACATCATGCGCCGGCTGATCCAGGCGCAGGGCGCGGAGGTGATCCACCTCGGCCACAACCGCAGCGTCGAAGACGTGGTCCGCGCCGCGCTGCAGGAAGACGCCGACGCCATCGCGCTGTCCAGCTACCAGGGCGGGCACGTCGAATACTTCAAGTACATGGTCGACATGCTGAAGGAACGCGGCGCCGGCCATATCCGCGTCTTCGGCGGCGGCGGCGGCACCATCACCCCGGAAGAGATCCGCGAGCTGCAGGCCTACGGCGTCGAGCGCATCTACCATCCGAACGACGGCATGCACATGGGCCTGGTCGCGATGATCGAAGACGTGGTGCGCCGCGCCGGCGCCGCGCGCCAGCCGGTCGAAAAACCGCATCGCGTCGAGTTTTCCGATGAGATCGGCATCGGCCGAATGCTCAGCGCGATCGAAGAGAGCGCGCTCGACGAATCCGAGCTCGTCCACCTGCGCAAGGCATGGCAGCTCGCCGGCGGCAAGACGCCGGTGGTCGGCATCACCGGCACCGGCGGCGCCGGCAAGTCGTCCGTCACCGATGAACTGCTCAACCGCTTCCTCGCAAGCTTCCCCGACATGCACATCGCGGTGATCTCGGTCGACCCCACGCGTCGCCGCACCGGCGGCGCGCTGCTCGGCGACCGCATCCGCATGAACTCGCTGCGTTCCAACCGCGTGTTCATGCGCTCGATGGCGACCCGCCGCCAGCATGCGGCCACCAACATCGTGCTGAAAGACTGCATCAGTTTCCTCAAATCGCTGGGCTACGATCTGGTCATCGTCGAAACCGCCGGCATCGGCCAGAGCGATTCGGAGATCGTGGATCTGGTCGATTTTCCGATGTACGTGATGACCAGCGACTTCGGCGCGCCCAGCCAGCTCGAAAAGATCGACATGCTCGATTACGCCGAGCTGGTGGTGCTCAACAAGTTCGACAAGCGCGGTGCGGAAGATGCATTGAGAGATGTCCGCAAACAGTGGAAACGCAACCGTGTCGCGTTCAATGTCGCCGACGAGGATGTGCCGGTCTATCCCACCATCGCCTCGCAGTTCAACGATCCCGGCATCAGCTGGATGTTCGCCAATCTCTGCCGTCTGATGCGCGGGAAGCTGTCGCTGCCGGCGGAGAAATGGTCGCCGGCCATCGACACCTCGCTGAAGGAACCCCGCGCCACGGTGCTGATCCCCGGCAACCGCGTGCGCTATCTCGCCGAGATCGCCGAGCAGGGCCGCAGCATCAATCGCCAGATCGAAACCCAGGCCGAAACCGCCGACCGCGCGCAGTCGTATTGGCAGTCGTTGCATGATCTGGGCGATACCGCGTTGCCGAGGTCATTGGAACTCTACGCGACGGATGCCTTGCTTCCTGTAGGAGCGGCGCAAGCCGCGATCAGTATCGGTGCGGACGATCAGATCGCGGCTTGCGCCGCTCCTACAAAAGCGGATCCGACGTTGTTGACCCTCCGCCAACGCTACAACGACGCCGTCCAGTCGCTGACTTCCGAAGCCCTGAAACTGCTGCGCGAATGGCCCGCCCGCCTCAAATCCATCGTCGATGAGGTGACCGAATACCAGGTCCGCGACAAAACCATCCGCGTCGAAAACTACCGCGAGTCGCTGTCCTATCAGCAGATCCCGAAAATCGCCGCGCCCACCTACAAAAGCTGGGGCGAACTGCTGACCTTCCTGCAGAAGGAAAACCTGCCCGGCTATTACCCCTACACCGGCGGCGTGTATCCGTACCGCCGCACCGGCGAAGACCCGATCCGCATGTTCGCCGGCGAGGGCACCCCGGAGCGCACCAACCGCCGCTTCCACTACCTCAGCGTCGGCCAGCCGGCCGCGCGTCTGTCCACCGCGTTCGACAGCGTGACCCTGTACGGCGAAGATCCCGCGATCCGCCCCGACATCTACGGCAAGATCGGCAACTCCGGCGTCAACATCGCCACGCTCGACGACATGAAGAAGCTGTACTCCGGCTTCGACCTGTGCGCGCCCAGCACCTCGGTGTCGATGACCATCAACGGCCCCGCGCCGATCATCCTTGCGATGTTCATGAACACCGCGATCGATCAGCAGGTCGAGAAATACCTGCGCGCCGAGCAATCACGTTGGGATGCCGCGCATGCGGTGATCGAAAGCCTCTTCGAGGGCCGCAAGCGTCCCGAATACAGCGGCGCCTTGCCCGAAACCAACGACGGCCTCGGCTTGGGTCTGCTCGGTGTCACCGGCGACCAAGTCCTCGATGCCGAAACCTACGCCAAGATCAAGGCGCAGACGCTGGCCAGCGTGCGCGGCACCGTGCAGGCGGACATCCTGAAAGAGGACCAGGCGCAGAACACCTGCATCTTCAGCACCGAATTCGCGATGCGGATGATGGGCGATATCCAGCAGTATTTCGTCGACAAGAACGTCCGCAATTTCTATTCGGTGTCGATCAGCGGCTATCACATCGCCGAAGCCGGCGCGAACCCGATTTCGCAATTGGCGTTCACCCTGTCCAATGGCTTCACCATCGTCGAGTACTACCTCGCCCGCGGCATGAAGATCGACGACTTCGCGCCCAACCTGTCGTTCTTCTTCAGCAACGGCATGGACCCGGAATACACCGTCATCGGCCGCGTCGCCCGCCGCATCTGGGCAAGAGCGATGCGCGAACGCTACGGCGCCAGCCCGCGCAGCCAGATGATGAAGTACCACATCCAGACCAGCGGCCGCAGCCTGCACGCGCAGGAAATCCAGTTCAACGACATCCGCACCACGCTGCAGGCCCTGTACGCCCTGTTCGACAACTGCAACAGCCTGCACACCAACGCCTACGACGAAGCCATCACCACGCCGACCGAAGAGTCCGTGCGCCGCGCCGTCGCGATCCAGATGATCATCAACAAGGAACTCGGCCTCAACTTCTGCGAGAACCCCTGGCAGGGCAGCTTCATCGTCGACAAGCTCACCGACATCGTCGAGGAAGCCGTGTACAAGGAATTCGAAGCCATCAGCGAACGCGGCGGCGTCCTCGGCGCGATGGACACCATGTACCAGCGCGGCAAGATCCAGGAAGAGTCGCTGTACTACGAGCACAAGAAGCACGACGGCTCGCTGCCCCTGATCGGCGTCAACACCTTCCTGCCCCGCGAACACGGCGGCGACATCGTCACCGAGATCGAGCTGATCCGGTCGACGGAGGGGGAGAAGGGGCAGCAGATCGACAACGTCGCCAACTTCCAGCAACTCCGCAACCGCGCGGTTCTCCCTCTCCCCCCGGGAGAGGGGCGGGGAGAGGGCCGGGACGCCGGCGACGCCTCCCGCGAAGGCCTCGCCTACCTCCAGAAAACCGCCCGCGACCGCCGCAACGTCTTCGCCGCCCTGATGGAAGCGGTGAAGACCCACAGCCTCGGCCAGATCAGCCATGCTCTGTACGATGTGGGTGGGGAGTATCGAAGGAATATGTAGCCGGAATCGGGCGTCGACATGTCCCGCTCGCGGCCCTTGCCTATCGTCATCCCGGCGAAGGCCGGGACCCCGCTGTTGATCTGTCGCGGTTGCCCCATCGATCCGCCGGTCGTCGGCGGGCACGCCGAGGAGCTTGACGACATTAGGAGCCTGCGACAGATTGCCGCTGAAGCAGAGGACCCGCGAGGTATTCCATGACCGACCCGCTGCAATACACCTTCGACGACGCCCGCCGCCAGCACCTGCTCGATGGCATCGCCATGAGCACCGCCGACAAGATCGCCTGGTTCGAGGAAATGGTGGAATTGATCGTCGCGGTAGGTGCCGTAGACCGCTTGGCCGGCAAGCACGGTCGTGCTACCGATGCGTCGCCGGAGACGCCATGATCGTCATTCCGACGCCGTTCTCCGATTCTCGCTTGCCGATGACCGCTGGCTGCGGCGGACCTTGTCGGTGCGCAGCTATCGGCGAACCCGGCGGCGAGATCATGGCCGAGATCGAGCTGATCCGCTTGATGGAGGCGGAGATAGGGCAGCAGATCGGGAATGTAGCGCGGTATCAAGCTCTGAGGAATGCAGCGGAAAGGCTGGGTTAGCTGCAGAAGACGGCTCTGGATCGGGTGGATGCGTTCGCCGCCCTGAGGAGGCTGTCAAATCTTACAGCTTGGGCCAGATTTCACATGCGCTTTAGGATGTGGGTGGGGAATGTCGGCGGAAGATGTAGCCGATGGGTCTCTCAAAAATATCTCAGCATAGGTAGCCTGTGGGCTGACCTAGAGCTAAGTAACTAAGGAAGACGCAATGACAAACTTGCAAATACCGGAAGATCAGCAGGAAGACGAAGGCGATCTGGCTGGAACTGTCCGGTTTAGAGATGCAGTTGTTGTGAACTCGGATTGGACGATTGAAACGATAAATCTCCAAATCGAGAAGGGGAATATTGACCTTCAGCCGGCATTCCAGCGACGCGCGGCTTGGGACGAGGTTCGTAAGAGCAGGCTTATAGAATCGATTATTGTAGGCATGCCAGTGCCGAACATCGTCTTGGCGGAAAACCATGACCATAGAGGCCGATTTATAGTAATCGACGGCAAGCAGCGCCTAGTGGCGATAAGTCAATTCATTCGTG
>JBIITV010000008.1:0-59591 GCA_044340325.1 Lysobacteraceae bacterium | reverse complement strand
TTTCTTGCAGAAGAGAATCGACGGTTTGCTCGTGAATCGCTGAGCTGCGGTGGTCGTGCGCATCGCGCACGGCAAGCTCCGCCGACCGCAGCATCCGTCGACTTTTCCGGGTTTACTTACGTCCCCACCACCAGCGCAGCGGCAACCCCGCGATCACCAGCACCGCGCCCCAGATCAGCGCTTCGCTGCCGGTGCCGATCAGCGCATAGACGCTGTACAGCAGCGCGAGCGCCGCGACGATGCGACCGCGCCTGCCGAGCTTCAACCACGCCGCGCTGCTGGCGACGTAGGGCAGCAGTGTCGCGGCGGTCGAGAGCAGGATCGAGAAGGTGAAGACTTTCACCAGCGAGTCCGTGTAATTCGCGACCACCAGCAGACTGGCGAGCACGGCGCTGACGACGATGCCCATGCGCGGCGTGCCCTGCGCATCCAGCGTTGCGAATGCTTTGGGGAACAGGCCATCGCGCGCGGCCGCCATCGGCAGCTGCGCCGACAGCAGCACCCAGCCGTTGAGCGCACCGATGCAGGAAATCGCGGCAACGATTGCAATGCCGGTGCCGGCGATCGGGCCCCACAGCGTCTTCGCGGCGTCCGCCATCGGAGCAGTGGAGGTCTTCGCCACCTCGGGCGGCAGCACGCCAAGCACGGCGGTGCAGGCGAGGATGGTCGCGATGCCGGCGAGCAGCGTGCCGATCAGCGTTGCGCGCGGGATCGTACGTTCGGCATCCTGGATCGCGCCTGCGGGAATGGTCGCCGCCTCCAAGCCGAGAAATGCCCACAGCGTCAATGCAACGGTTGCATGGATGACGGCGGCCATCGATTGCGGCGATCCATCGATCGTGGCCTGTGCGGCGGTGTGCAGATAGCGCGGTTCGATCCACCAGATCGCGATGCCGCCGAACAGCAGCAGCGGCAGTAATTTCAGGACCGTGGTGATGATCTGCATGCGCCCGGCTTCGCGCACGCCGGCGAGATTGATCGCGCTGCACAGCCACAGCGCCGCCAGTGCGAGCGCCGCGCCGCGCAAGGGCGTGGCGACCAGCGCCGGAAACAGATTACCGAGACTGCCGGCGAACGCCACCGCGATCGCGGCGTTGGCGCACCAGATCGAGATCCAGTAGCTCCACGCGATGACGAAGCCGGTGGTGTCTCCGAAGGCCTCGCGCGCATACGCATACGGCCCGCCCGCATGTGCGCCGCGCGCCGCCAGGCGCGAGAACGTCAGTGCGAGCAGCAGCGCGCCGCCCAGGGTGATGCCCCAGCCGATCAGACTGATCGCGCCATACGGTGCCAGCGATGCGGGCAGCAGGAACACCCCGCTGCCGATCATGTTGCCCGCGACCAGCGCGATCGCGGACCACAAGCCGAGCGGCCGCAGGGCAGCGCTCATCTCGGGCGATCAGCCGATCACTTCCGTCTGTCGTTGTCGCGAAGTTCGATGCGATCGAGGCGCTGCGCGCGCGTGGAGAGACTGTCTTTACTCGCTGCGGGTTTCGCTGCCGTGCCCGCGGTTCGCGGACGGATCAGCGCCCTTCCGCTTTCCGCAGCTTCTGGTTGCGGTTCCAGATACGTCTTGATGCTGGGGAAGTCCACATCGAGGCGCGAGTAGAAGTCGCGGTTCTGGGTATTGCTCAGCGAACCGCTGTTGCCGCACGCGGCGTTGCCGCCGAACAGCCCGCCGCGCAGCACATAGCCGCGTGGTCCAAGGGTGAACAGTCCCGAGCCGCTGCTGCCGCCCTCTGTCGTACCGTTGAGCCAGCCCACAGTGGTCTGGCTGGCATCGGTCGCGATCGACTGTCCGGCCGAGACCTTCTTCGAATCGCCGCGCGGATGGTGGATGGCCATCACGCTGCTGCCATTGGCGATCGGCGCGGCGTTCCAGCCGGCGAAGTAAGCGAAAGACGGCGCGGAATTGTTCAGGCGAAGCAGCATGCCGTCGGTGATATTGCTGGAATACAGATACGCAGCGCCGCCACTGAGTTGTGTGGTTGCGGCGGAGACGAGATTGCCGCAGCCGGTGGTTTCGTAATTCCAGATGGTGTTGAGGGTGTTCGCCACCGTCTGCATCTGGCTCGCGACCGGCGGCACGCTGGTGTTGCTGGAGAAACAGTGATTGGCGGTGTGGAAATACGGGACCTGGGTGACCGGGACGGTGTCGGCCACCAGCGTACCGGTGCAGATAAAGGTGCTGGTGCCGCGAACATAGCGCATGTGTGCGACTGCATTCTTGGTGTTGACGAACGCCGGGCCCAATTCGTTCACCCGGCAGGTCGTGTCGATATTGCAGCTGCCGGATTCGCCGATCTTCTCGATTACCTTGTAGGTATTGCGGCTGTCGACAATGAGGTGCGAAAGCGCTGGCGCATCCAACTGGGCCGCGAATGCGGGCACGCCTTTCGGTCGGAAAATCTCGATGAACTGGGTGTCGCCATCGGTGTTCGGCGACCAGAACAACCCATCGGTGCCGGGCAGGCGCTTGACCTCGGCGCCGGTCATCGCCGCGACTACTTCGGAGGGCCGGGCCGAGCCGCCGAAGCGCAGCTCGACGCGGCTGTCCAGCCGGCTGACGTCCAGGCCGACGCGCAGCGCCAGCGCATCCATCGAACGGATTTCCACCTTGGCCACTGCGCCACCGGCGACGGGTCGCCAGCTCAGCGCCGGCAGCCGTGACTGCGCGCTTTCGTTGGCGGCCTGACGACCGATACCGATCTGGATGGCCTTCAGATCGGGAGCTTCGTTTTTGCGCTCCAGATCGAGCAGCCGCGACAGCGCCATCTCGCCGTACTGCATTGTCGCGACGCTTGCCGACGGAGCTGCCGATGCGCGCCAGTGCTGTGTCGGTGCGGGGATGGTCTTGCTGTGCTCGCCAGAGGCCTGCGATGCCGCCTCGGCTGCCTGAGCCGGTGGGGCGGCGGCCAGAGCGATCATCAGCGCGATCGGGAGTCGTAGAGTCTGCATGGGCGTGGACTTCATGGATGGGGCGATGGGGAATGACGGCGACGCAAGGCGGCGACGACCCTGGGGCCTGGTCTGATCCGTCAGCTGCCGGGGGTGAGGACAGGTGCGCCACGATAAACCTGACGCAGCCGTTCATGGAAGTGATGTACGGCATTCTCGCGCAACGGATTCAGCCGACCGGCCTCATACGACCCCGACGCCAGCCCGCGCTGCACATCCTCGCAGATGGTGATGTCCTCGTCCTGCACCACGTCGCTGAACGACAGATCCGCCTCCCGGCGCGCGCGTCCGGCCTCGGAATCGTCGGGCGTGTAGTAGAAATCGAATTCCACCCGACAACGGTCCGCGCCTTTGGGAATGATGCGGTTGGTCTGCAGCCGCCCGGGCAGGATGTTCAGCATCGTGTTCGGCCACAGCCAGTAATAGAGCGCATCGCCGCTGCCGTAGAGGCCTTCGCCGCTTTCCAGTGGACTGAACTGGAACGAATACCACTCGGCGGTTTCGGTGATGTAGCTCCGGTAATCGAGCATCCGGTTGAGTTCCGGATGGATATGCGGGACGTGGTAGCCCTCCAGATAGTTGTCGACATACACCTTCCAGTTACAGGCGATGTCGTAACCCACGCGGTGATGATGGCCGAACGCCGCGAGATCGCGCTCCGCACCGATCCGCGCATCGATTCCGGCCACGAAGGCCTCGAACGGCGGCGCCAGCGCCTCGTCCACCGCCGCGAACACCAGCCCCTGCCACACCCGCACCGCAAGCTGCGGCAGCCGGATGTCGCCCACATCGAAATCCTCCACGTCGGCCATTTCTGTTGCAGTGCGCAATTGGCCTTCCAGCGTGTAGGTCCAACCGTGATACCGGCAGCGCAGCGACTTCGCCCCCAGCCCATCGCACTGCGCCAACGGCCCCGCGCGATGCCGGCACACGTTGTGCATCACCCGGATCACCTCGTCTGCCCCGCGCACCGCGATCACCGGCAGCCCGCCGAGATCGGCGATGGCGTGGTCTCCGGCATTGCGGAGTTGGCAGACGTGGGCGATGAGTTGCCAGCTGCGGTCGAAGATCAGCCTCCTGTCGATGGCGACGATGGCCGGGTCGGTGTAGTAGCGCGCATGCAGGGCGAACGCCCGCTCCAGCGACTGGGTGGCAAGATCTGCGGGGCGGGCGGGCGTTGTCATTCTGCGAGTATCGCGTAGCCATCGTGGCGCTGCCAGCCACGGCGGCCGGGTCGCCCGGCCGCCTGTCTCCCTCAGTACGCTACCCCGCGCAGTCCCGCCTGCGCCTGCGCGAACAGAACCGCGACCGTCGTCGCGTTCAACTCCCTCCCTAGCGCGCGTCTCACGGTCAGCGCGAACACATCGCCGACCGCGAGGTCGTAGAGCTCGTCGGCGCCGATCCGCGTGCTGCCGCGGTCCAGCCGCAGGCGGTCGCCCAGCTTTCGCTGGCAACCGGCCAGCACTTCGAGGTCTACGTCGTCCAGACCCAGATCTGCGTTCAGCGACTGTCCCGGGCGCAGTCGCTTGGCGACCGCGCCCGAGACCCCGGCGATATGCAGCAGGGTTTCGCGCAGGGCTTCGGTCAAGCGTTTGTCGTCGTCCATGGCTCGTTCCTCTGGTGCGGGCATCAGCGCTTCAACAGCGTTTCGACTGGAACCCCGAAGAAACGTGCGAATTCGCGAGCGGTCCGGTAACGCACCGATTTCCAAGTCTCCGCGCGCTTGATCGTCGCGATCGAGATCAGGACATCGAAGCGGTTGGCCATTTCCTCCTGACTGAGCATCCTTGACTCGCGCAGCTGACGCAGCACGTCGGCGTTGAGCAAGACCGCCCCTTTCTTCTTCGGATTCCCGTCGCCCGGTGGAGAGGCTGCCGAGGGGAGGGGCGAGGGTGTATGGATCGGCAACGTATAGGCGGGCACCGACTGGATCAGATCGCCGGATGCACCGGCATCGGCCGGGCTGAGGGGGGCAGGCGAGGCGCGGCTGCCGTCGAAGACACCGTAGACGACGGACGAGGCGGAAGGGTTTGTATCGGTCATGACAGGACTCCCGAGAGATGGAGAAGGCCACTTGGGTGGCCGCCGACCCCGCAGCGGGTTGCTGCGGGGCGGGTGGGAGGCTGTCGGAAGCGCGGTTTGGAATCTTTACGGAGTTCTTACGGACGGTAGGCGATTGATTTAATTGAGAATGACGGCTGTCTCTATCATCCGCTGGCAGTGTTGTCTGTGTTGGCGACCGAAGTTAGTGCGAGGGACTGTATTTTTGGTGAGCACCGAGATGTTGTAGCCCGGTTGCGCGCGAAACGCGTGGCCGGGATGGCTGGCAGTCATGGCTTCACGATGATTCCCGGGTATGACCTTCGGTAAAAGCCGGGCTGCGGTGCTGTCGCCGCCCATGGCTCGTTCCTCCGGTGCGGACATCAGTGCTTCAACAATGCTTCGACCGGGACTCCGAAGAAGCGCGCGAATTCGAGGGCGATCCGGTAAAGCACCGGGTGCCCAGTTTCCGCGCGCTTGATCGTCGCTATCGAGATCCGGATATTGAGGACCTCGAAGAGGTTGGCCATATCCTCTTGGCTGATGCACTTCGCCTCCTGCAGCTGGCTGAGGGTCGCGCTGTTCAACTACACCCGTCCCGGGAAGAGCGGACCCGGAGGTGGTGAGCATGGCGGTGCGGATGGTGGCTCCGACGGTGGTACCGCCGCATCGGCTGGGGTGGATGGGATAGGCGCGGCGCGACTGCCGTCGAAGGCACCGTAGACGACGGACGAATCCTACGGGGTGATATCGGTCATGACAGAACTCCCGAGAGATGGAGAACGCCATTTGGGTGGCCGCCGACCCCGCAGCAGACTGCTGCGGGGCGGGTGGGAGGCTGTCGGAAGCGCGGTTTGGCGTCTTTACGGAGTTCTCACGGTCTGTATATTTTTATTCAAACGGCAATAGCGTTTCGAAGTCCTGGAGATTCAACGAATCCTTAAGCGGGCGCCGACATGGCGAAGCGAAGACGTTCACGGGGGGCCGCTGCCGACTTGCGGGTCGCAGAGCAAGTACTTTTTATCAGTAGGCGATGCTCTTGGCGTGATCTCAACGATCAGACCAATGTGAACCAGCTGGTGCCGATGAAGTGGTAACTTCATGCTGACTTTTGTCGCCTTGCCCTTGTAAGCATCTTCCGGCGTGATTTCTTTCGTCAGGTCGTTGACGTCGACAAGTATGGGAATCCCGTGTTCCGTACAACAGTGTTTAAGGATCCGCATATCGGCTTGGGAATCTGCCAAATTCTTCAAAAAGAAAGTGATCGTGTCGTCAGGGTTTCGTAGAACGAACTGAGTCTTTTCGAACTTGTAAGTGTAATCTTGCTTCATTTGATCGAAAGTAATGTAAAGCTCGCTGTCGTGGTGTGTCACGGCGGCGACTGCCGCTAGTGGCGCTATCCCGACGGCGCCGAAATCGGATGCATCTAGTCTGATGAAGAAGCTCATGTTTTGGTCCCCTTGAGTAGTGATGTTTCGCCATGCACACATGCCGGTGAGATAGTGAGAGTGGCTTTTGCATCATCGCATTGTTTCGAATCGATGAAAGCATCAGATGCGCACAAGTGCGGTATCAGTGAAGCTCTCGTCAGCGATGATGCGGTTTCACCTCCGCTCTCATGTCAGTGGGTCGACTGCAGCATCGAAAGATAATCGGGATGACGGTAGTTAATGCGTGCGAGTCGGTCGATGTCCTGCGCTGCGGCAGCGCTGCCATCAAGGTGAAGCCGGGCGACTGCGCGAGTGGCCATCAATTGCGGCGGTAGCTTGTTCGTTTGAGTCGCATCTGAGATTTTCAGGGCTCGCCGCCATGCTTTTCGCGCATCAGCGACATTTCCTTGAAAACGGCGGTGTTCAGCAAGAAGCAGCAGGGCATCGGCAAGCGATATGGTGGCAGGCGCATCACTTGGCGTGTTGACACGCAATAGATCAATTTGCTTGACGATACTTTCAAGTTCGCTCGATTCTGTTTCAACTCCGCGAAGTCGAGTCAGTCCGAGCTCGACCACGGCTTTGAGTCGTCGCTGCCTGGCATCGGTACCATCACCTTTGATCTTTTCGAGGATGCCTAGAGACCTGGTGTAATGTGCTTCTGAATCTTCTGGGTGGCCCAACACCCGATCGCAGTCTCCAGCGATCTGATGTGCGGATGCCAGACGGTAGATCCACATGTGATCAGCCGACGGTTCATTCGCCAGTGGCTCCATCGTCTCCAATGCGAGATCGATCGAGATTCTGGCCTCTTCGCTCAGCCCTCTTGAAAGATTCGATAATGCCTCAAGTTGTCTGAAATTCGCCAACTGGACTGCCCATTCCTTATTTCCCCTGTTCCTTGCGACAACGGGAGTTAGTTCCTTGATGGCATTTTTGAAATGGATGGCTGCATCATCCAGCCTGCCGAGGGAATCGAGCGCCATACCTACCCATGATAGTGTGTCGGCGAGTTCTTTTTTCCACTCGTCCCGGCTTGCAGGTCCGACGGCCTTTTGCTTCAGTGCAAGTGAGTGCTGCAGATGCGTCAATGCGGCAGCCGAGTCGCCGAGAGTCCAGAAAAGCGTGCCGAGATTGTTTTGAGCAAAAGACTCCTCCATGATCCACTCTGGATTTTCAACGTCAAATGACCGCAGGCTTTTCGCGCGAGTCAGGTAATCGTCGAAATGATGTTTCGCAGGACCGAATCTCTTCTGCAGAATTTGATGGTGCCCTCGCCAGAAGGATGTTTGCGCAAATTCGTATTGTGCATCGGCCGATTCCGGATTCTCATTGGATGCGCGTCGTGCAATTTCCTCCGCACGCAGGAAGTATTGTTGCGAGAGTTGCCATTTTCCTTGTCCCATCCGAACTTTGCCGAGTATTCTCAGCGCGCGAGAAAAGTTGAGAAGATCTTCCAGGCTTAGAGTTTCCAGAGGTTTTTTTTCGTATGTGGAGATCGCCCTCTCGCTTATCGACTCCAAGAGTCTGAGGTCGCCAAGGTCCCCGAGATCCCTGGCGATCTTCTTGAGCATGAACGTATTATTCTGCTCTGCTTCGATGCGGCGTTCTTCGGCTTCGATCCGGCGCACCTCGGCCTCATTCCTGGCCTGATAAGTCATAACAGCGAACGTTAATGACGAGACGCCGAAGGCCGCTAGTGCCGCAATCGCAAGCTTGCGTAGCCTCCGTCGTCGTCGGTCGCTGCGGCCAGAGGCTGCGATCAGCGCGTGGACTTCGGGCTTCAAGTCGTCTGGAATCTTCGCCAGCACTTCCTGTGCTTCGCTCAATGGGCGGCCAGGATTCAGTAAATGATCGTCGCGGCGGCCTTCATCTTTCCAACGTTGTGCGGCGTGTTGCAGGCGCGTTTTTGCCTGTAGCAGTCGGAGATTTTCCTTGATCCAATCGGCAGCACGTGGCCACTGCCGGAGCAGCGCCTCGTGGGTGACCTTCACGATCGGTTGGCCAGCATCTAGATCGGAAACGAACAGGTGAGCGTTGATGAATTCCTGAACCATTTGGTTCGCTTCGTAATCGAGTCGGTTGCGGACGATGGAACTGGCGCTGACCGCGCCGCTGTCGGGTTGAATCACGACGAGGCGGGCAAAGATGCGTCCCAGAATTCGATCCTTGTCGTCTTGTACTGTCATAGGCAATCCGCCGAACACCTCTTCGGCGCGGCGGGCGATGGCGCCTTCAAGACCACCGATTTCGTCGTATACGGCGTAGGTCAGCAGCCCCGTTTCGCCACATCGTTCGAATAGCGCGTGCAGTGTGTGTTGAAGCAGAGGCAAAGCATCGGGCTGCGCGATGGCTTTCTTGCACAAAAGGTCATCGAGGAACACTTGGTTTTTCGGATGTTCCTCGAAATCGACGCCAGCGAGGGCGGCCGGTTTGCGGATGATCTTGGCCAGTTCGCCTTCGCTCGGTGTCGACACCTCGAAGTGGCCGTGCCCGGAGCGATAGTCAGCGAGCTCCGGAAGCGCATCGGTCAAAGCGGGGTAGAAATCCAGTCGGGCGATCATGGTTGTCAGAACACGCGGGGTGTTGCATAGCGCGCGGATGGCTCGAGCAAAGCAACTCCTCTGCTCCATACTTACATTTCGAGCGGCAACGATGGATTCGGCATGGTCGATCGTCAATAGCAGATGTGCATGCGGCTGTTTTTCGATGTCGCGCACAGGGTGTCGACGGAAGCCCTCTTCGATGACAGCCGATACTTTTTCTGGTGCTTCGATCAGCATCTTCCGGAGATGCTCATGCGGGTGCAGTGAGAAAAATTCGTGATCGCCAAGTTTCCACGCCGCCAATGAGGCGGCCAAAATGGTTATCAGGTCGCCATCGCTTGCAGTACCGAGGTCGCAGATGGCAACCGATAGAGCGTGCAGGCCGTCGAAGCCAAGCTTTTTCGCTACCGTCGGTATCATCGATGCGTGTACTAGCGATGTCTTTCCGCAACCGCTGGGTCCTACGATCAGGACGAACCGTCGTTCGTTGTCGATTTGCTCGCGCATCGCCTGCATGAGATCGGCGACTGTCGCGCTACGGCCCTGGAAAACATCAGCATGGCCTTGGTCGAAAGACTTCAGGCCGACATAGGGATTGCCTCGTGTCCAAGTGCCAGACTCGCGATGCACGTGGCGGTACCCTTCCGCGAATTGGACTTTGGGGATGATGCAGTAACCCTGCTTGCTAACGGTCCGAATGTAACGAGGATTCCGGGCGTGGTCGCCGATTTTTTTGCGCAGGGCCGAAATCGACTTGGTTACGGGGTTTTCGTCGTAGAGCTCATTGCCATTCTCGTCCGACCAGAATTCCTTCAGCAGTGCATCTGTTGAAACAGGCTTCTTGCCGTTCTCGGCCAGCTCCACCAGCACCTCCATCATGCGTTGTTCGAGCTTGATCTCCTTTTCGCCACGCATAACGACGCATCTGTCGGGCTGCACATGCAGGTCGTCGATCCAGAACCGCGAGCGCGCTGCCAAGGCCTGGGCTCTATCTTTGCGACTGGGCATGGATCACCTTCCAATGAAATCAAGACAAAGATGTATCTGTACACGATGAAGATCGTGGTCAGATGTGTGGTCGTATTTCCGCAAAATATACCGGCGCGATCAGCCGATAACCAAGTCTTGGCACGGGCTCGATACAACGCGGATTGCGAGGCGCGTTGCAACCAACCAGGACGCCCAAAAAATCAGAAATCCCCTACAGCCAGTTGCTCCATTTCCCGACACACACCAATCAAGACACCCACAAACCAGTAATCCCCTACAGCCACCTAAGTCATTTCCCGACAGCAACCGCTCCGCCGCCATCCTGCGATGCGAACAATGGTCCAGATGAGAGCATGAGTCATGAGAGCATGCGTCGATGGTCTTCAGTCTACTGGCAAGGTCACCGGTGCGATCAGTCGATAGCCAACCTTGCTCACCGTTTCGATGTAGCACGGCTTGCGACTGTCGTCGCCAATGCTCTTGCGAATACAGGAAATCGTCTTCGTGACCGGGCTTTCGTCGTAGAACGTGCTGTCCCACACTTCTATCAACAGACGTTCGCTGCTGAGCGCCTCGCCAGTATGTTCGGCCAGCATCACCAGCACTTGCATCCATCGCGGCTCGAACTTGATCTCTTGCCCATCGCGCACGACGACTAGGCGAGCGGGCACAACCAGAAGGTCGCCGATCCGGAACCGCGAGTGGTCAGTAAAGTCATCCATATGCCACCTGTCCCACGTTGGAGAAGGAAACGCCTTTCTTACCTGGCGCGATGCCCACTTATTCGTCGTGGTGGTCGGTGGTGCGAAGTCAGCATCGACGGGTACTGCGATGCGATGTCGAAGTGATACCGAACTTGACCCAATTCCATGTCCGTCCCCTGGCAATGGGCGCTTCTGCGCCCGCATCGGTGTTCAATTGTGATCGTGGAGATATAGTCTTTTGCTTGGATTCGAAGCAGTCGCGAAGGTTCCTGTTGTCGCGCCAACTCGGGCATTTGTCAAGAATGACGAAGGACATATTCCTGCGAAAGACCGGCGCACGGGAAGACCCAGGGAGGTCAGGAGTCAGGGAGACCAGACGGAGATCAGGACACCCACTGTGAACAGGCATGGCCGCTCGTCGAAAACTGACTTGGCAGCTCGATTGAGTAACCCATCAGGACACCCACAAATCAGAAACCCCCCACAACCAATCAGGACACCCACAAATCAGAAATCCCCTACAGCCAGCTGCTCCATTTCCCGACAGCGGCTCCCCTGCGGCCGTCCTACGATGCCCGTCATGGCTCAGCCGCGATCCCAACCAATCAGGACACCCACAAATCAGAAATCCCCTACAGCCAGTTGCTCCATTTCCCGACAGCGGCTCCCCTGCGGTCGCCCTATGATGCCCATCATGGCTCAGCCGCGATCCCAACTCGTTCTGACGGATACCGCAAGCACGTTCCACTGCGTACAGCGCTGCGTGCGGCGCGCGTTCCTCTGCGGCATCGACGATTACACCGGCCAGTCGTTCGAGCACAGAAAACACTGGTACAGGACAGAATTGCGCTCATCGCCTCCTGCTTCGCAGCCGATGTGCTCGCCTATGCGGTAATGAGCAACCACCTGCACATCGTCGTGCATCTCGATCCGACCCATGTCGGCACGAGGGGCGACGAAGCAGTCGTCGAACGCTGGCTGAGGCTGTTTCCGCCTCGAAACGACCGATTGCCAGACGCGCGAATGCCGAGGATCGCTGCAAAGTGCGGTTCTGGGAAGGCCGCTACAAGTGTCAACTTTTGTGCGATACGCGCGCCGTATTGGCCGCGATGACCTATGTCGATCTGAACCCGATTCGCGCCGGAATGACCACGCGGCTGGAGAACTACGACCACACCAGCGCGCAGCAGCGCATCGAACACACCAAGCACGATCCGATCGCGCTGACGCAATCGCTGTTGCCGACATCGGGCTCGCTGTTGCGCTGCCTGCCGATACGCACTGGTGAATACCTGGAATTGGTCGACTGGACCGGGCGACAATTGCGTGACGGCAAACGCGGCGCGATTCATAAGGATACGCTGCCGATTTTGAAGTTGTTGGATACGTCGAATCAGCGCTGGGCCATGCGTGTGAATGCGATTTGCTCGGGCTACTGGCGCGTCGTTGGCGAAGCGCATGATCTGATCGCTGTCGCACAGCGCATCGGTCAGCGGTGGGTCGAAGGGCTGGAGTTCGCGAAGAAGAACGCGCGGCCGGCCTGATTGAGGATGGAATACGTCTTGGCTTGCGCGGGGGGATGTTGCGTGGACGATGATCGGCAAAGCCCAGGCGTCAAGCGCACAGTCATGACGTCTGGGATGATTTGCGCTGAGCGGAAATTCAACGGCTGATAGTGGGTGTCCCGGTTGTCCGGTATCTGTTTTGTGCTGGTCCGTTTGGTACTCGGCAAATGGTGGGTGTCCGTTTGGTATTGTTTTTGCTACTCGACGATGCAGAGGCGCCTGCGACATCAAGGGGCTTTAGCCATCCCATTTCCATGCAGGATCGGCTGATAACTCACGATCCGTGCCCTGTCGGCGTTCGAGTTAAGTTTTGCGATCACATTGATAGCGTTCGCCGGGAGGCCTTGGGCTGCCAAGGCTTGCCACCACAGGGCCGCGACTCCGGCTGCGTGTGGGCAGGCCATGCTCGTGCCACTGTAGGCAACGGTGCCACCGCCAATCCTGGCGGACTCGATGTCGACCCCCGGCGCCACCAGCAGACAATCGGTGTTAGAAAAGGTAGCGATCTGAAAACCGTTCGGGACCGAACCCACCGCACCTACAGCGATCACACCATCAGCGGCCGCAGGCATCGACGCAGAGATGGGATACATCGCATGCTGCGACTCGTTTCCTGTGGCTGCTAGGACAATGCTGCCTCCTGTGAATGGTGCTTGTGCCCTCGCGAATTGCATCAGGGCGTCGAAGGCGCGCAGATTGGCTGTGTATGCACGCAATGCGACTGAAGTGGCCATGTTGACTGGCATCCCTTGCTGCTGATGCAGCATCTGCGCATAGCCCGGGAAGTCGAAGCCCAGCGACATCGAGATCACATTCGCGCCGCCGTTGATCGCCCAGGACATGGCCTTGAAAAGCATGCTCGAATTGCCTCGCCCCCCTGCATCAAGCACCTTGCCGATCATCGCCTCACCAACACCCCGGGCTACGCCGATGCGCAAGCCACCGACATCGCGCCCGAAAATCGTACCGGCGCAATGAGTGCCGTGCCCATTGCCGTCGCCAACGCCAGTATTGGTGAAATCGTTCTGGTCGAGCCGAACACCTGCGAATGCGGCATGTGCGGCATCGATACCGGTGTCGAGTACTGCAACTTTGACGCCGCTGCCATCGTAGAGCGAAGCTGCTGCCCCAACTTCCCGTACACCCCAGGCGATGTTTCCCGGCGCCGATATGCCAACTGTCGTTTCGACCGGCTCGGTTAATTTCGTCGGGATCACCGGAGTCATCGCAAGCAGCTTCGGATCGCGCCGCAGCTCGACCATATCTCCGGTTGTGGCTTCGATCTCGTCGAAGTGGAGCGAAAGTGCTTCGTTGTCTGGAGATGCGCGCCCGATCTCGGTGAATCCTCGTATCGAGATACCAGGGCTGTAGGGAGAGTCCAAGATCGGATCGCCCTGAAGGCGGATCACGGCAAAGCGTTGCTTATCCATGTTTTCTTCACGTTCTCATTAGCAATAAGGGGGGCTGGGTTTGCTTCTTGCGTTTTCCTCGCGAACCACTCTTACTCATCCTGCTTTACTCGTCAGCATCACTCCCGGATCATTTTCGTTTGAAATCACGCTGCATCCTCGTCGCGATTCAGATGCGAGCCGTGGCGGGATCACCGTGATGCCCGGGCGCAAGCTCCGGAGATGCGAAGCCGTATGCATTTAGCGTTATAGAACACGCTCAACCCGCCGACAACCAACTAGGACACCCACAAATCAGAAATCCCCTACAGCCAGTTGCTCCATTTCCCGACAGCGGCTCCCCTACGGCCGCCCTACGATGCCCGTCATGGCTCAGCCGCGATGCCAACTCGTTCCGACTGATACCGCAAGCACGTTCCATTGCGTGCAGCGCTGTGTGCGACTGACTATCGATTACCCACCAGGACACCCACAAATCAGAAATCCCCAACAGCCCAGCAACCAACCAGGGCACTGACAATTCATGCAATCAGGCAACGCAGCTGAGAAAAGCACGAAGGCCCACCGGAGAGGTGGGCCTTCGTGGAGGTGGTCCATCGCTGATATGACATCGGTTCAGTGATGTCGGGTCTGGTTTGCCCGCAGATTCCCAGGCAGAGTGGGTGTTCTGGTTGGCCGTCTGCCTAGCCGTTCGGTTCTGTCGCGATCAGTGAAAGTTACTGTGGGTAGATAAAAATCTGACCCAGGACCGTGTTGCTGCCATTCGGGTCGCCGACAAAGGCTGCAACAAGCGATTTGTTTGCATAGGCCACCTTTCCAACATCGAAGGCGCCTTCAGAGCATAGAACCCAGCTTTTGAATGTGCCGTCTTGTGATTCAAAGAAAAGATGGTATCCAGAGCCATCGGCGAAGGCTATGCCCGTGATATAGCCAGGGTAGTATTTCAACGGAGCAGGTTCCGCTGTCGAAGCATCTGCCATCGAAGTGCAATTCAAACTATTCATATCCGATCTCCTTTTTTAGTTGACTAACGTGATGGCGGGGTGGAATTCAATTTCCCGCAACCAAATATTGATCCGGTCCAATGGCGCCCATAGGCCCTTCGCAGATCGCCTGCGGCGCCTCTTCAGAGCGCCTCAGTGATTGCATCCCGCTGCAGGGTCTTCAGCGCGCACGATCTGCGTCACAACCACGTCGAAGCAGCGCGCGAATTCGCGGGCGATACGGAAGCGCACCGCGCGGCCGAGTTCGGCGCGTTTGATGGTGGTGAGCGACAGCGGGATGTTGCGACGCCAGCAGTCGTCGGCGAGGTCCTGTTGGCTCATGCATCTGGCTTGGCGCAGTTGGCGGAGCAGGGTGTTGTCGAGCAAGACGTGGCCGCGATGCAGGCGTTCGGAGGCGGACATCCGGGCCGCCTCGGCCCCGCCGGTGTTCTCGATGACGGCGGGCGGCGACAGCGCGTCTCCATCGAAACCGTGAAGGTGGGTGACGCTGTCCTGGGTGTGGGCGTGTGCGAGTTCCATGGTGTGATCCCTTGGTCTGGAAGGATGGATGCCATCGCGATCGATGGCGGCCGGAGGCGTCGTTGCTTGTTCTGCCTGCTCGCGACTGCCGAGGGGACGCACCGTCATCGGTGGCCTGCGGCAGTGGCATGCAGAGATGCGGCGCCATGGGTCGAAGCCTGCGCAACAGGTCGTTTTGGTTCCTTCCGGGAACCTTCCGATCTTCAAGCAATTGATTTCAAAGGTGGTGATCAACGCGGGACGCGACATGCATATGTCGCAACACATGCTGCGCCGGCGCGATGCGCTGCGGCGGATCATGGTCATCCAGGTGCGCGAAGTATGCGCAGCAGGGGTGCGGTACCGTCGATCTATGCCGGCGCAGGGCGCGGGGGCGATCGGTATGGAGATGGCAACGCTTCGTGGCGTCGTCGCCCCGCCTCACGGGTGGATCGGGATGATCCGGTAGTGGGTGGGTCTGCCGTTCGGCGGCTGGTGGATGTAAACCTTCACCGTATTCTCGTCTGGAAACAGAGTTGCGTACTGCACTTCGCAGAGGAAGCAGTAGTTGGTGCCTGCGACGATCTGGCTGGCGAATGCGAGCGGCGTGTACTTTGCGCCAAACAGCGGGGGCATTGCGGTCTCGAAGACATCCTTCGCTTCCGGGGTAAGGGTGAAATCGAAATTCGACCATCCGCCGGCGCGAACCTGATTCGACATGACGTGCTCCTTGCGATGCGTGGACATGTGATGCGACGGATGGGTGCTGAGCCAAGGCGATCAGGAAACGGTCTTGCCGCGATGTTTCGGGGTCAGCTCGCTTCCACATGGCCATCGTTGCAGATCAGGTTCTTGCGGATAGCGGCTTTGCCGACCCGCTTCGGTGCCGTGCCGGGGCGATGTGCCAGCGGGAACCGCTATTCCGGAAAATGAAGAGCCCACCTTTGCGGTGGGCTTTCGTATGCGGTCGGCTCGGTGTGGAGTAGGTGATGGCACTGCGCTGCGTTGCGATAGCAACGATGCAGCGACGCCAGGGCTGTCTCGTCCAGCCGCCCCGAAGACAACAGTGGGTTCACGGTTTGGTTCGGTTGCTCGCGATCAAGGGGGCGACTGGATTTGCTTGATCGGATCGTTGCTGGCCTGGGGGTCGCAAAAAATGGTGACTGGCGGCTTGACGCCCTGAGTGATGGTTACGAAGACTCCAAAATCGATCAATTGGCCGTCAAATAGCGCGATATCGAATGCAGCCGAATTGCCGCCAGGAGGCAGTTTGAACGAACTGATCGGCCCGTGCTCTGCGCTCACGCCTGTGGAAGCGTAGGCGGAAATGGCCGCAGACGATCCATCGTTTGTGAAATATTTGAGTTCGATTTCGACATGCGCACTGCTATCGCTGAGAGTGAGCATAGGCACTGAATACGACCAGCTGCAATGTCCATTGATTCGGGACAGGGTCAAATGGATGGGCGGGATTTCCTGCGCAATCAGGTTGTTGTTGCGTATGAATCTTGTCATATCGAGTCCTCCTCGTTCTGAGGTTGGTTGTCGTGGCCGGATATCAACCGTGCAACAGAGGCTATCGGCGAGTGGTGTTTCGATAGCTGTGGTTTGGATCGGTGTGACGAGTATTTCAGAATAAGTACTTGCTTTCAGTGCCTGCGCGGATTCTTTCTGGAGTTCATTTCGATTGCGATGCCTGAGGTCGAGCATTGCCGAGAATCATGATCTGCATAAACTCAGGGTCGCGGTATCCGATTTTCGTCAGCCAGGCGATTTCCGTTTGGACACGCTCACGGTCGCCAAGCAGCAGGTGGGCGCTGGCCCAAGGGGCGATGATATTCGGATTTCTCGAGGTCTTCGCGATTGTTTCGAGCAGGCCGGTCACGTGTTGCCAGTCACTGCCGGCTTCGATGGTCGATCCGATGTCCCAACGATGCCTGCCTCGGGCGATCAATGCCTTCGCGAGCACACTCCTGTCCGGCAGGCCGGCGCCCGGATCTTTGGCGATGCGTTCCAGATCCGCGATGGCCCTGTTCCATTGCGCGTCGGCATCGATGGCGCTGGGTTGGGATTGGGCGATCAAAAGACCGGTGTTCGCATCCAGACGTTGCAGTGCCAGTGAGAAATCGGCTGAGGCCTTGATGTTCTGAATCAGCTTTTCGGCGGTCAAGGCGTGCGAGCGGTGATTGCCGCTGTCTCCGCGCAAGTATGCGAGTTCGCCTGCTTCGATGTGCGCCAGAACCAGGTCGCGCGTCCAGACCTTGTTGTCGGGCTCGCGAGCGATCAATGTCGACAACAGGGCGATGCTTTCTGCGGTCTGCGCGTGCGCCTCTTCCAGGCGCCCGCGCGATGCCGCGAGTTGTCCGCTGCTCAACAGTGAGGTGGCAAGCCGCCGTTGCCAAACGAGCGCATCGGGTTTGTTCGCAACGAGCGTGCGCAGCATGCCGATTTGTTCGGCATATCCGGCTGCGGCTTCGGACAAACGCCCTTCCGAACCATCGCCGCTGCTGATCCAGGAGAGCGTGTCGACCAGATCGTATCGCAGACCGTCTTCTCGAGGCCTTGCCGAAAGAACGCTTGCCTTGAGCTTGGCCGAGCGCCTGAAATACGCGAGCGCCTCACCGATGCGCCCCTGGTCCCGGGCGACGGCGCCGAGGTTGTTGAGAGCATACGACAGCTCGATCTGCCAGTCGGTTTTTGCCGGGTCCAGACGGACCAGTCGTTCGCTGGTCTGCAGATAGGTGGTCCAGTGCTTGCGGGCTTCATCCAGCCGACTTTGCCGGTAATGGTAGTAGCCCAGCCAATACGCTGCGATGCCCTGTTCGGCGATGGCATCCGCAGACCCCGGCGCGCGTACGACCGCGCTGCCTGCCGCATCGTTGGCACGCGTGAAGGCGGACTTCGCTTCTTTCAGCTTCGCCTGTTCCATCATCACTTCGCCGACCGTGCGCAGGGCGCGGGACCGGTTGATCAAATCTTCGGTGCGCGTCTGCGCCTTGGGTTGGCGTTCGAGTTGAGCCAGCGCTTTGGCGCTGATGCCGTCCAGTAGTTTGAGGTTGCCCAGCGGGCGCAGTTTCTCGGCCAGATCCACCAGCATGAAGTCGGACAGCTGCAGGGCTTCTTCGCGGCGTTGTTCCGCTTCATCGCGGGCCTGCGACGCGAGCAGACCGAATACGGCGGAGACGGCCGCGAATACCGCCAGACTCGCGATCGCTCCGGCGCGCAGCCAGCGCTTGCGCCGATACAGCCGTGCCGATGCCTGCAGAAATGCGTGTTCATCGTGGCCGAGATCGTCGGGCAACTGCTTGGCGGCTTCCAGCGCTTCCTGCAGTGGCCGGCCCGGATTGAGCAGGTGATCGGCGCGATGGCCTTCTTCCGCCCAACGCGCGGCGGCGCGGCGCATGCGGGCTTTGGCTTGCAGCAGGCGGCGATTGTCCTGGATCCAGTCGCGCGCGCGCGGCCATTGCCGCAACAACGCTTCATGCGCTACCCGGAAACCCGCTTGGCCGTCGCTCAATTCAGCGATGAACAGGCGGGCGCGGACGAAGGTTTCGGCGAGTGTGCGGGCGTTCTCGTCCAACGCAGACCAGACCACGCGGCGGGCGCTGACGCTCTCGCTGTCCTGTTGCATCACGATCAACTGCGAGAACACGCTGTCGAGGCTGCGCATGGCGGGATCGGGTAGGGTGGCGAACACTTCCTCTGCGCGATGCGCGAGCGCGCCTTCCAGTCCGCCGATCTCGCGGTAGGCATCGAAGCGCAGTTCGCAGTCGTCGCTGCGACGTTCGTACAGCGCCTGCAGCGTGTGCTGCAGCAGCGGTAGCGCATCGGGGTGTTCGTTCGCGGCGTCGCGCAGTACGTCGTCGAGGTGCTCGGCGGTCTGCGGGTCTTCCTCGAAGGTCAAACCCGCCAGCGCGGCGGGAGTGCGGATGATCTGGGCGATCTCGCCGGAACGCGGGGTCAGCACATCGAAATGGCCCTCGCCCAATTTGCGCTCGGCGACCTCCGGGTACGCCTCGACCAAGGCGAGGTAGAAGTCGCCGCGCACGATCATCGCCACCATTACCCTCGGCGATTCGCACAAGTGGTGCAGCGCGCGCGAAAACGCGGCATCCCGCTCCGGATCGTGGGCGCGGGTCGCGACCAGTGTTTCGGCATGGTCGATCAACAGCAGCAGATGCGCGTGCGGCTGGTCCGCGAGTTCCCGCGGGGGATGACGGCGAAATGCCTCTTCGATGGTGGCGGTGATCGATTCCGGCGATTGCCGGATCGCAGCGGCAAGATCGGCGACAGGCCCGGGTGCGAACACCGGCCGTCCGCCGAGCGTCCAGGTCGCCAGCGATGCGGCGAGGCGGGTCAAAGCGTCGCCGGCTTCGATGCCGGCCAGATCGCAGCTGGCGATCGCGAATGCGCGCAAGCCGTCGAAACCGCCGTCCTGGCGCAGCAGCGGCAGCGCGCCGGCATTGAGGAGGGAGGTTTTTCCGCAGCCGCTGGCGCCGACGATCAGCACGAAACGCCGCTGATTGTCGATCTGTTGGCGCATTGCCGCGAGCAGCTCCGCAGTGACGCGGCTGCGCCCGAAAAACACGCCGGCATGTTCGCCATCGAACGCGGTGAGTCCGACGTAGGGACTGGCGCCGCTCCAGGTCGAGGCATGTACGGCGACGCGCCGGTAGTCGTCGGGATACGAGACTTTGGCGATCAGCCGATAGCCGCGTTTGCGGATGGTTTCGATGTAGCGCGGCGACTTCAGATCGTCGCCGAAGACTTTGCGCAGATAGGCGATGGCCTTGTGGACCGGGTTGTCGCCATAGAAGGTGCCGCGCCAGACTTCGATCAGCAGTTGTTCGGCGCTGACCACCTCGCCGGCATGCTCGGCCAACGCGATCAGCACCTCCATCATCCTTGGTTCTAGCGCGGTATCGTTGCCGTCGAGCGACACGGTCAAGGAATCGGGCTGCACCAGTACCGCGCCGATGCGGAAGCGCGAGTGCGCCGCCAGGCACCTGATACGATCAGTCCGCACTTGCATGGGCATCCTGTCCAATAGAGGAACGCCGTCGGCGTTGCTGCATACGCCACACATCATAGCCAGTGCGACCCGCAATCTGCATGGTCGTTCGCCGCAAAGCAGAAGGCCGGCTCGCGCCGGCCTTCGATTCAATGGAGGGCGATGAAGGTCAGCGCTGTGCTGTGGGCGAGGCTGCCTGCCACCCACAACTCTGCCCCTCGTTCTGTTGTTTCAGCCATTCCTGCAGCGGCGAGAAGTATTCCAGCACCGCCGAGCCGTCCATTTTTTCGCCGCCGGTGAGCTCCTTCATGGTCTTCTGCCACGGCTGGCTGGCGCCTTTGCCCAGCATCGCCCAGTATTTCTTGCCGGCGTCCTTGTTGCCGTAGAAGCTGCATTCGTACAGCGGGCCCTTGTGGCCGGAGGCGTCGCAAAGGGCCTTGTAGAACTGGAACTGCAGGATGTGTGAGAGGAAGTAGCGGGTGTACGGGGTGTTGCCGGGGACGTGGTACTTCGCGCCGGCGTCGAAGAATTCCTCGCCACGCGGGGCGATCGGGCCGACGCCCTGGTACTTCGCTTTCAGCTCCCACCAGGCCTTGTTGTAGCCGTCGGGTTTGATCGAGCCGTCGAACACGCCCCAGCGCCAGCGGTCGATCATCAGGCCGAAGGGCATGAACGAGACTTTCGCCAGCGCCATGCGCATCTGCGCGTTGATCACCGCTTCCTTGCTCTGGTCCTGCGCGTTGACCAGACCGATCGATTCCAGATATTTCGGAGTCATGCCGAGCACGATGGTGTCGCCGATGGCTTCGTGGAAGCCATCGTGCGCGCCGGTCTGGAACAGCGGCGGTTTGTCGTTATAGGCGAGGTAGTAATAGACGTGGCCGAGTTCGTGATAGATCGTGGTGAACTCTTCCTCATTCGGTTTGATGCACATCTTGGTGCGCACATCGCCGGCCATGGTCATGTCCCAGGCGCTGGCGTGACAGACCACATCGCGGTCGCGCGGCTGGATGAACTGGGTCTTCTGCCAATAGCTTTCCGGCAGTTTCGGCATGCCCAGCGAGACGTAGAAATCCTCGGCGCGCTGAGTCATCTGCTTGGCGGTCGCCAGTTGCGCTTCGCGATCGGCTTCGACGACTTTCTCCGCAGTCGCTTCGCCTTCGATCTTTGCGCGCGCGGCGGACAGGTTGCGCTGGTACTGCGCCTGCAGTGCGCTGTTGATGTCGAGGCTGCCGGCGCCCTTGTACGGTTCCAGGACGTCCCAGAGGTTGCCCCAGTCCTGCTGCCACATATTGCCCATCAGATGCGCGGGCAGCATGCCGCCTGCGACCTGGCCCTTGTCGGCGCCGTATTTGGCTTTCAGCTTGGTGCGGGCGTAGCAGTGCAGTTGTTCGTACAGCGGTTTGACCTGGCCCCAGAGGCGATCGGTTTCGGCGGCGATTTCGGCGGGACTCATATCGTAGCCCGAACGCCACATCTCGCCGGTGTCGGCGAAGCCCATGCCCTTCGCGCCTTCGTTGACCAGTTCGGCGAAGCGTACGTAATCCTTTCGCATCGGCTGCGAAATCGTGTGCCAGCCCTGCCAGGCATCGAGCTGCGCCTGATAGTCGCGGCTGGTCGCGAGCACTTCGCTGAGTTCGCCCAGATCGCGACATTGCTTATTGTCGCCTTCGCCGATGCAGTATTTGCCGGCGCCGTAATCGCCTTCCAGCTTGGTCGCGATCTTGGTCAGCTCTTCGAGCTTCTTCGGGTCATCCGGCGGCGGCATCGCAGTCGCAAGTTTCAGCAGCAGGATGGAGCGCGCGCTCTCGGGCGACATCTTCTGGCCTTCGAAAGGCTTGGACGCCTTGATCCAGCTGTTGAGCACGGTGAGATAGCGTTCGTTGGCTTTCGCGGCGATGGCCTGGGTATCGTCGGTGATATAGGTCGAGGACAGCCACTGCGCAGCGGTCAGATCCGGATAGATCGCCTTGTATTCCTGATTGATGCGGGCGATGAAGGCGTCCGCATCGGCATCGGCTTTGGGCGGCGCGATCAGGCCGCCATCGGCGTTGCCATTGGGGACGTCTTTCTGGCAGGCGGAAAGCGCAAGCAGGCCGGCGCCGATGGCGAGGGCAAGAAGGGTATTGCGAGGGTTCACAGGGACTCTCCGGTGGCCGGATGGCTTCAGCCCGCGAGGCTAGTGTTCCGCGCCCGCCTGCGCAAGGCCGCCGGCGGGTATCGTCGTTCAGGCATAGAGATGGTCGATCACCGAATAGCCGGAGGCGTCCCAGCTGTGGGGGATGCTGTCGCGCTCCCACGCCAGGAAATCAGGGTCGGTGAGCAGGGTATCGCGATAGGTCGTTGCCAGGTCCGACACCGGCACGGCATAGGTCCGCAGTCGGGTCGCGACGGGCGTGAAGAACGCGTCGGCGATGCTGCGCTGGCCGAACAGGAACGGCCCGAGGTGGGCATGGCGTTCGCGCAGGCCATTCCAGAGTTCGTCGACGCGCGCGAGCCCGGCGCGGGTGTCTTCGGGCCAGTCGGGTTGGGTTGGCAGACGGCGATGAATGTTCATCGACAGGTCGCGGCGCACTGCCGCGAAGCCGGAATGCATCTCGCAGGTCGTCGAACGTGCCTGCGCGCGCAGCGCCGGGTCCGCCGGCCACAGCACGCCGGGGCCAGCCTGTTCCGCCGCCCATTCGGCGATGGCGAGACTGTCCCAGATCGTGAGGCCATCGGCGCGCAGTGCCGGGACGGTGCCGTTGGGAGCGACCGCCTTCACTGCGGCGATCTGTTGTTTGCCGTAGCCAGGTTGATCCAGACGAATCAGGATCTCCTCGAATGGAATGCCGCCCCAGCGCAGACACAGCCATGGACGCAGCGACCACGAGGAATAGTTCTTGTTGCCGATGTAGAGCGTGTTGGACATGGCGGTATCCCGGAGATGGCGTTTCGTATCGGGCCATGCTGCCGATGCAGGCGTTTCAGCGCATGTGCCGCAAGCCACTGCCATGCAGCGAATGCAGATGCGGCAGAGCCTGCAGGAACGCCGCCGCGTCCTCGGCGTCGTGCATGAACCAGGCTTTCGCCGAGCCCAGCCGGAAGCTGTAGCCCCAGGCATCCATGTCGGCGAACGCGCGTTCGATGCCGAAACCGTGCAATTCGTCGGCCAGCAGCAGTTGCAGGTAGCAGGCAGCGTCTTCCTCGAACTGCGAATCGCTGGCGTCGGTGTGGACGCGGGCGCGCAGTTCCGGCGGGATGACGATCAGATGGCAGGCTTCGTGCAGCAGCGAGTGCACCGGCGTATCGCGCCGCGCGTACACGGTGTTGCCGATCACGCCGGCTTCTCGTTCGCCCCAGAAACTGGCGGGGATGGCTGCGCCGTCGTCGATCATTTCGAGATACAGGCCGTAGCGGGCGAGCAGGGCGATCGCCTCGGCGAGATCGATTTCGCCGAGAGTGAGGACGTCAGCGGTTGTAGGAGCGGCGCAAGCCGCGATCAAATCGCCAGACATGGATGAATCGCGGCTCGGGCCGCTCCTACGAGAACGTTCAGGTTGGGGACGGGCGGCCGTCGGGCAGCGCGACCGAAATGTCGAGCACGTCGTGGTCGCCGTCCTTCGCCATTTCGACCCTCACCGCGTCGACATCCACGCTGACGTATTTGCGGATCACTTCCAGCAGCTCGCGCTGCAGCAGCGGCAGGTAGTCGGGCGCGCCGCGAGTGCTGCGCTCCTGGGCGACGATGATCCGCAGGCGCTCCTTGGCGACCGATGCGGTGTTCTTCTTGGGCTTCAGGAAGTCGAAGAGGGACATGGGCTCAGCCTCCGAACAGTTTGCTGAAGAAACCCTTCTTCTCGAACTGGGTGAAGCGCATCGGACGGTCCTCGCCGAGCAGCCGGGCGACGGCGTCGTCGTAGGCCTGGCCTGCGTTCGATTCCATGTCGAGAATGACCGGCTCGCCCTTGTTGGAGGCGTTGAGCACGTCGGGCGATTCAGGGATCACGCCGACGGTCTTCAGGCCGAGCACGTCTTCGACATCCTTGATGCTGAGCATCTCGCCGGTTTCGACCCGCGCCGGGCTGTAGCGGGTGAGGAGCAAATGCTCCTTCACGCGCTCGCCGTTTTCGGCGCGCTTGGTCTTGGAGGCGAGCAGGCCGAGGATGCGGTCGGAGTCGCGGACGCTGGAGACTTCCGGGTTCACGACCACCACCGCCTGGTCTGCGAAATACATCGCCAGGAACGCGCCCTTCTCGATGCCGGCGGGCGAGTCGCAGAGGATGATGTCGAAGCCGTCGTCGGCCAGATCCTTCAGCACTTTTTCCACGCCTTCCTTGGTCAGCGCGTCCTTGTCGCGGGTCTGCGAGGCGGCCAGCAGAAACAGCGTCTCGAAACGTTTGTCCTTGATCAGCGCCTGCTTCAGCGAGGCTTCGCCGTGGATGACGTTCACGAAGTCGTACACCACGCGGCGTTCGCAACCCATGATCAGGTCGAGGTTGCGCAGGCCGACATCGAAATCGATGACCGCGACTTTCTTGCCGCGCCGCGCGAAACCGCAGGCAAGGCTCGCGCTGGAGGTGGTCTTGCCGACGCCGCCCTTGCCTGATGTGACTACGATGATTTCAGCCAAAATATGTCTCCCGATGGTGTCGTGCCGATAAAGGCGGGCCTGCTCATGCGAGCGCGGCGATATGGATCTGTTCGTTGTCCAGCCACACCTGCACGGCCTTGCCGCGCAGTTCGGCCGGTAGATCCTCCATGACCTTGTAATGTCCCGCGATCGCGACGAGTTCGGCGTGGAACTCGCGGCAGAAAATGCGCGCCTTGTCGTTGTCGCGCGCACCGGCGAGCGCGCGCCCGCGCAGCGCGCCGTAGATGTGGATCGAACCGTCCGCGATGACCTCGGCGCCGGCGCCGACGGTGCCCAGCACGGTGAGATCGCGCTGTTCGGCATAGATCTGCTGGCCGGAGCGGATCGGCGCGGTGTGGACCATGCCGATGTCGCCGACGGGTTTGGATGCAGGTGCGGCTGGCGCAGGCGCATTCGCTTTTGTAGGAGCGGCTTTAGCCGCGATTCCCGCATCAGCTGCGGCAGACGTCTGCCGTTGTTCATTCGCGGCTGAAGCCGCTCCTACAGAACCGGAATCCGGTTCGTATTGCGCGCGGAATTTCGCCAACAGCGGCAAACCCAACTCGACCGCCAGACGCTCGTTGTCGCCGCTGCCCCAGGCCAGCGCGACCGGAATCACGCCCGCGTCGCGCAGCGCGACCATCATTGCGCGCGCAGTCGCCACATCGGGCGTGCCCGGCAGGGCGCCGAAATCGATGATCACTGCCGCGCGCTCGAAGAGTTTCGGGGCACGCGCGACCCGGCCCCGCATCTCCGCGCCGAGGCGTTCGACGTCCAGTGTGCGGATGCGCAGGTTAGCGATGCCGACCTGGCCGATCTTCAGATCGCCGGCCAATTCATAGTTCGCGGTCGGCGCCGCGCTCATGCGCCGGTCCCGGTCGCGAGCGGCGGCTGCGGTTCGATCCGCGGCGCGGTCAGCCATGGGACGTTCGGCAATTGCGCGCCGTAGGTGTCGCGCACCCAGGGATAACTGCACAGATCCTTCAACAGCATCGACGCACGCAGGCCGGTCTCGGTCATGAGTTGCTGACCGACTTCGCGGAAGCCGAAGCTGCCGTGGAACAGCAGTGCAGGGTCGGGCCGCGAGGGGTCGCTGCCGGCGTCGAGGAATACTTCGCATGCCAGCTGCGGATAGCGCAGTTCGGCATAGCTCTGGGCATCGGCGTAGAACGCACGGCCCACGCCGCCGCCGCGGCGGCGGCTGGCCACCACGATGCGGTCGATATAGAAGAAATGCGGGTAACGCTCGCGGAACCAGCGGAAGTTGCTGCTGTCGTGATCGGCATGATTGCCCACGCCGATCATGAAGCCGACCAGGGTGCCGTCGCGTTCCGCGACCCGGAAGTATTCTGCGGAGTCGAAGAAATGACGCAGGCGAGCCTGGTCGAAAGGCAGAATCGTGGGGCCGGCGGCATTGTTGAGGGCAAGCACGGAATCCAGCTCGTGCTCCTGCACGTCGCGGATGGCAATCGACATTCCAATGACTCCGGCAGTGGCGTGCGGGGCGGGGGCCGGCACGGTGTAGGCGCGAAATTATCGCACGTGCGCCTGAACCCGGCGAGGTCGGCGGTTTCCGGCGATCCGCGCGATTTTCGCCATGCATGACTTCCGGTGGGGTGCAGGGGGCGTGCACTGGCCTACACTGCAATGATGTTCTCTCACATGAACCACAGCCGATTGCTCCGCTATTCCGGCCTCTTCACATGGGGGATGGTCGGTTTTCCGCTGTTGCTGCTGTCGCTGCAGGCGGTGGAGGGCGGTGAGCAGGCCGTCAGCCCGCCATCGTGGCAGGGCTGGATCGCCTGGGGCGTGTTCGGAATCTGCTACGGCTGGTTGACCCGAGGGCTGGGTGCTCGCCGGATCACGCTGTTCGACCATGGCGTGCTGCTTCTGTTGACGGTCAGTGCGGTGGCGGTGGGTTATTTCAACGAGAGCGGCCTTGGCAGCATTCTGTTGACCGTCTCCGCCTACCTGTTGCCTTGGCTGTTGCCTCTTTCGGTCGGGGTGGTCTGGCTGGTCGCGAGCCAGCTGGCGATCGTGCCGGTTTTCGTCAGTGCCTTGGGTTTCCCGCCGCTGGAAGCCTTCATGTTGTCGATGCTGTACGCCGGCTTTTCCGGGTTCCTGTACGTGACCAGCCTGGTTGCCCGACAGCAGGCCCAGGCGCGGGAGGAACAGCGCAGGCTCAACGCCGAACTGCGCGCGACCCGTGCATTGTTGGCGGAGAGCGTCCGGGTCAACGAACGCACCCGCATCTCGCGGGAATTGCACGATCTGTTGGGCCATCATCTCACCGCCCTGAGCCTGAATCTGGAGGTCGCGATCCATCTGGCCGACGGCAAGGCCCAAGAGCACGTCTCCCAGGCCCATACGCTCGCCAAACTGCTGCTGAGCGATGTCCGCGAGGCGGTCAGCCAGATCCGCGACAGCGACGCCATCGACATGGCTGCGACCCTGCTGCCGCTGGCGGACAACGTCCCTGGTCTCCGTATCGAGATGCGGTTGCCGACGCCGTTTCTCATCGATGACCCGGAGCGCGCCCATGTCTTGCTGCGCTGCACCCAGGAAATCGTCACCAATGTGGTCCGACATGCCCATGCGACGACCCTCGACCTGCACTATCGCTGGCGGGACGACGGCATCCAGTTGGTGGCCCGCGACAACGGCCGTGGCGCAGATACCCCGGTGGCCGGCAACGGCCTGCGCGGGATGCGCGAGCGGCTGTCGGCCTATGGTGGCGAGGTCGACATCGAAACCAGACCCGGCAGCGGTTTTTGCCTGACACTCTATTTGCCGGTGCCCAGGGCCCTGGATCGCATCGGGTTGCCGTTGAGCCCGTCGCATGCGCTGGCGGTCGGGCCGCCTGTCTCAGGGGCGGCCGCATGAAGGCAGGTCGCCTGCATCGAGACTGCCTCTGCAGCGGTCGATTCCACGTATCTCAGATGGGGAAACGGTTCTCTTTCCCGCCGCCGCATACCGGTCTGCACGACCGGTGCTTTTCCGCTACATGGACACTGGAGGCGACATGATTCGCGTATGTCTGGTCGACGATCAGACCCTGGTACGCCAGGGTATCCGCTCACTGCTGGGGCTCGCCGAGGGGATTGAGGTCGTGGCGGAAGCCTCCGACGGCCGTCAGGCGGTCGAGCTGATCCCGCAGATCAATCCCGATGTGGTTCTCATGGACATGCGGATGCCGGCGATGTCCGGGCTGGAAGCGCTGCAGGCGCTCAGCCGGCTCAATCAACTGCCGCCGACGATCATCCTCACCACCTTCGACGACGATCAGCTGGTGCTGGCTGGCATGAAGGCAGGGGCCAAGGGGTATCTGCTCAAGGATGTCTCGCTCGAGCAACTGGTCGGAGCGATCCAGGCGGTCGCCGGCGGCGGCTCGCTGGTCCAGCCGGCCGTGACCCAACGGCTGCTGTCGGGTCTGGAGCACATGCGCAACGATTTCGTGAGTCTCGATCGCCCGGACCCACTGACCGACCGCGAGACCGAAATCCTGCGCCTCATGGCCTCGGGCTTCTCCAACAAGGAGATCGCCAACTCGCTGGGTGTGGCCGAGGGGACCATCAAGAATCATGTGTCGAACATCCTCTCCAAGCTCGGCGTACGCGACCGCACGCGCGCCGTGCTCAAAGCCTTCGAGCTGCAGCTGATCTGATCGCAGGATGCCCGGCCCGGCGCAGCGCGCCGGGCGTTCGCCGCCGCACGCGCGCCGTGCTCAAGGCCTTCGAGCTGCAGCTGATCTCGGATGATACCGGCGCCTGATCCGTCCTGTGGTCGCTCCGGGGTCATCAAGGCCTCATCCTGTCCCGACCAGATGCTCGCTCCGTACCGGGGTTCCCTGATAGGATTCGGTTCTTGCCCGCCATGAGCGGGTATTGGTCCCGGAGAGCCCCTGCATGACCCGTCTGATCGAGATCCTGATTTCCCTGGCGATCGTTGCCGCGCTGTTCCTCGTCGTCGGCCTCGTGCTGCCGTCCAGCCGATATCTGGTGGAGCGGGTCGAGACCAACCGCAAGCTCACGATCGTCTACGACACGCTGAACAACTTCAGTCGTTTCAAGGACTGGAACGCGACCCCGCTTCGCGATCCGCGGATGCAAACCCGAATCTCCGGACCGGCCGCCGGTGTGGGTGCGGAATTCCACTACGATTCGAAAAAGAATGAAGTGGGCAGCGGCACCTGGAAGATCGTCGAGAGCGTGCCTAACGAACTGGTCGCGATCCAGATCGACAACGACCGCATGGGCAAGAACAAGCGTACCGAGTTCAAGCTCAAGCCGACTGGCAACAACAACCGCAACGTCGAAATTACCCAGACCTACAAAGTCGAATACGGGTTCAATCTGCTCGGCCGTTACGCGGGCCTGTACGTGCGCAGCCATGTCGGCGACGACATGAAGTTCGGCCTTGCCAAGTTCGCAAATATGCTGGCCTCGGTCCCGAATATCGATTACGCCGTGTATGGCGAGAAGCTGACCGGTCTGTCCGTCGCCCAGCTCCCGGCCGAGCATCTGCTGTTCGTGCCAGCCGGGACGCTTGAATTCGATGATCCGGTGATCGAGAAGTCGATGCGGGCCAACATGGAGTGGATCAATCGCACCATGACCGCCAGCGGGCTGGTCGCCGCAGGCCCGATGCGCATCATCACCAGCGAGCAGGGCCGCGAGACCTATACGTTCGATGTCGCCCAGCCGGTCCGCAGGGCTTCGGATGCCGAAGGCACCGCTGCGACCGCCGAGCTCACAGGTCTGGGCCTGCAGGGCCCGGTCAAATACCAGTTGCTCCCGGCGCGCCGTGCGGTCAGCGCGAAGTTCATCGGATACATCCGCGAACTCGAAAATGTCCGCAACGCGCTGCGCGCATGGTCGGCGCCGCGTGGGCTGGAAGTGGCCGACCGTCCTTACGAGGTCTACGACAGCGGTATCGAAGGTGCTTTCACCGAAGACGGCAAGTTCACCGCGTACTGGGCGATCAAGTAATCCCGGACATGTCCGCGTATCCAAAGACGTCCTCCGAAGCGCCGCACTCTGCGGCGCTTCGCCGTTATGACAGCTGCCGATATGACCGCAGTCGATGGTTCCCCGGCCGCAGCGGCGTGGATCGATGAAACCGCGCTTCGCCCATCGCGGGCTGGGCGCTGCAGGCGCGCTGCTTGCAGGTGCGGGGGTCGCGCTGTCGGCCTATGCCGCGCATGCGGCTGACGCCGCAGCCCGTACTTCCCTGCAGTCGGCGGCCCTCTTCGCATTGGCGCATGGCATCGCACTTGCGGCGCTGTCCCGGCAGACACCGCATCGTTTCGGGACGGTCGCGCTGTCGACGCTCCTGATCGGGGTGCTGCTGTTCTCGGGCTCGTTGGTGGCTGCGCACCTGCTCGCCGTGCCCGCCCGGCTCGCACCTGTGGGCGGTTCGCTGCTGATTCTCGGTTGGCTGCTGTATGCGGCCGATACGCTTCGACGTTGAGGCCGTCATGCCCAGACACGTCCGCGGATTCGACACACGGACCGCTTACGATCACATCGCCGGACACGACCGCAAACTCGGCGCTTGGATGAAGCGGATCGGGCCGATCGACGCCGATCCGCGCTGGCGCAAATCCTTCGACCCGATCGATGCGCTGGCGCGGGCGATTCTCTACCAGCAGCTCAGCGGCAAGGCTGCGGCGACGATCGTGTCCCGGGTCGAGACTGCGATCGGCAGCGATCGATTCCACTGCGACACCCTTGCGCGCTGCGACGACGCCACGATCCGCGCCTGCGGCGTGTCCGGCAACAAGCTGCTGGCGTTGCGCGACCTCGCCGCGCGGGAGGGACGTGGAGAAATCCCGGGGCTCAGGCAGATGTCGACGATGGACAACGACGCCATCGTCGCTGCGCTGGTGCCGGTGCGCGGGATCGGCCGCTGGACGGTGGAAATGATGCTGATGTTCCGTCTTGGCCGCCCCGATGTGCTGCCCATCGACGATCTCGGCATCCGCAAGGGCGCGCAGGTGGTCGACAAGCTCGATGAGATGCTGCCGCCGAAAGCGCTGGCCGAGCGCGGCGAACGCTGGGCCCCATACCGCACCTACGCGAGCTTGTATCTGTGGCGGATCGCCGATCTCGGCGCGCAGTCGAAAGCAACCGCGAAAGCGCCGACCAAGCGCTCGCAGGATTGAGCGTCAGGTGCGCTTGTCGGCGCGCGCGGCATCCCGCGCGGTCAAAGGCAGTTTCCAGCGGTGTTTCCAGCGCAGCGCCGGACGCTCGATCAGGAACCACGACAACGCGGCGCAGGCCAGCGCGGCGGCGGTGGCGAAGACCGTATTGGTGACCACCGTGGTCGCCCCGGCGAGCAGCGCGAGCTGCTGCATCGGCCATCCGTAGAGATACAGGCCGTAGGAGAGGTCGTTCTTTTCGATCACGGACAGCCTGGGCAAGAAGGCAAGCGCCATCGTCCCGTAGGCGACCAGCGGAAAATAGGCGAGCGCAAACCATGCTGTACCGCGCAGCGCCGCTGCGATGGCGAGCACGATCAGCAGCGGCCAGATCGACAGACGAATGCGTTCGCGGTACACCCAGAACAGCGTGCCGGTGATGAAGAACGCCGTCACCCAGACAAGATAGGCGAGATGCTCGGGCAGTGGTGCGCGAAGGAATGCGAACGCGCATGCGCCGGTCATCGCCAATGCCCATGCCGGCAGGTAGCGCTGCGGCGCGAGCATCCCGGTCAGACCCGCGAGCATCAGCGCCAGATACAGCCGGCCCTCGATCGGCAGCGTCCACAGCGAACCGTTGACCGCCGTGCGCGGGAGGGTGTCGAACACGCCGGGCAGCCAGAACTCCGCACGCCACAGGCTGGCGTTGGCCCAGAGATAGCGCCAGGTCTTCGCGTCGCTCCAATAGCCTGGCGCGGTGGTGAGCAGCGGCCCCAGCACGCAGACGCTCAACAGGATGCAGACGACCAATGCCGGATAGATGCGCAGCGCGCGCGCGATCAGGAATTCGCGCAGCGGATTGCGCTGGACACTGGCCGCGACCAGAAAGCCGCTGATCACGAAGAACACGTCGACCGCCAGCGCACCGCCTGATTTGATCAGCGTGAGCGCGCCGATGGCATCGGCGCCGGCAGTGCCGGTGATCGCCCAGCTGTGGCTGTAGATCACCAGCCATGCCGCGATGAGACGGATCAGATTGAAATTGTTGCGGCCGGTCGCAAAGGCCGCGTCGAGACGACGGTCGGAACGCATGCGTCAGTGGCTCCGCCAACACCAGTGCCACGGTTCGTAGACGATGCCGTGGGGGTTGTCGCGCGGATAACTCATGACGAAGCCGTGGTCGCTGGCATGTTCACGCAACCATGCGAATGCCGCAGTGCGTTCGAACGAGGTTTCGGCCGGCGGTTCGCCGGGTGTGCCAATGTCGAGCGCGCGGCCGCTGTGATGTTCGCTGAAACCGGGTGCGGCGTTGACGGTGAGAATTTCGTCGACGGTCTGCCCGCGCGCGCGCTTGCGCTCGAAGATGCCCAGCTGATAATCGTGGCTGCGATAACCGGAGATGGCATCCAGCAGGACACCGTCGCGCCGCGCGGCGGCGTGCAGGCCGGCCCATGCGCGGGCGGTGCCGGGGTGCAGCCACAATGGACGGCGGTATCGGTCGAAGCCTGCGTGCGCCAGCCACTGCGGCTCGCGCACCAGCGGCAGACCGATACTCGTGCTGTAGGCGTCTGCATCCAGTCCCAGCGCGTCCAATCGCTCATGGAGTGCATGCAGGGGCAGTTCGCCCGGATCGCGGACACCGGCGTGCGGCAGCGGCGGCGACACAGCGTCGAGCGCGTCATCGATGCCCGGTGCGCGGCTCCAGTGCGGATCGAGCGCCATCCAGCCTTCGGGCCGTTCCGCAGCCAGATAGCGGCCATCGCGTTTGCGGCGCAGTATCCAGCGAGCGCCCGAGACGATCCGCGCGTCGCGATTGCTGCGCGCGGCAAGCAGCCATGCGGGCCATGCCTCGATCTGTGCGGTGTTGAGCAGGATGCGGGGCAGGGAGCGCATACGTACAGATTAGCGTCGCGCTCTTGTCTCTGCCATGGTCCGCAGCGCATCCAGCAGGGACTGCGGGCGTTCCAGGCTCAACAGCAGCATGCGCCCGCTGCGCTGCGGCAGCGCCAGCACTTTGCGCTTGTCGGTGAGCAGAATGAAGGCGCGCGAACGGTTGCGCAGCCGGAAGTGCCCGGCATGAAAGCCCGGCATTGATGTGCCGAACGATTTCATGCCTGGCCGCAGCGTCTTGTCAGCGGTCAGATCGACGATGCGTGCGTCGACATGATCCAGATCGGCGATGGACACGCGGGCGGTGTTGAAGCCGGCAGCGACAGTGAGCTGGTCGCCGTCCAGCACGACATGCCGCCTGCGCAAAGACCACACAATCAGCGCAAGGATCAGGGCGATGGCGATGGCGGCGAGCCAGGCCAAAGGCGCCTGGCGCGCGGCAAGGCCGATGCCGGCCATGCCGACGAGCAGGCTGACGGCCAGAATCGGTACGGCCAGACGCAGGTCGGGGGCGGTAATCGCGAATTCGCGGCGCATGGTGGTCACGTCTTCTTTTTCGGTGCCTGTGCGGCGATCCATTCCGCGACATCGGCGATCAGTTCCGGTGCGACATTGCCGGGCGTCTGGTACTCCTGCAGATTGCCGTCGCCCACGCCGGGAATCGCGAGGTGATTCAATGTCTCGTAGAGTTTGAACGTCGCGCGCGGGCTGTCGTGGAAGGCTTCTTTCCAGCCCTGCCAATCGGCGTCCACCACCTGGATGTCGCGCGCGCCCTGCAGGATCAGCATCGGCTGCGGGATGGCACGCGCTTCGGCGACCGCATCGACCGCGTCGACGGTGCGCCAGTAGGCCGGCGCGACTCCCATCGGCGCCTGCGCTGCCGGGATCTCGCGACCGCTGCGCACCGCAGCGATGCTGTCGGCGAGCTGCTGGATCGCCGTGCTTTCGGCGTCGCTGGTCTTGCCGTCGTTGAGGATGGCCATGCGCCGGTTCTGTTCGATCAGAATGTCCAGCAGCGGCCGCGACGGCGCCGCGAGCAGGATCAGTCCGGCGATCTTCGGGTCGCGCGCGGCGATGCGCGGCGCCATCATCCCGCCTTGGCTGTGACCGAGCACGAACACGCGCCTGGGATCGATGCCGGTCTGGCCGCGCAGCATGGCCACGGCGGAGACAGCGTCGTCGGTGGTTTCGAGGTCGATGGTGCCGCCGTCCGCGAACGCCTGCGGATGCGCCTTCGTGCGTTTCTCATAGCGCAGCACCGCGATGCCGCGCGCGGCGAGACCGCGTGCGATATCGAGGAACGGCCGGTTCGGGCCGATGGTCTCATCGCGGTCCTGCGGACCGGAACCGTGGACCAGGACGACGGCCGGGAAGGGGCCCTTGCCGTTCGGCAAGGACAGGGTCGCCGGCAGGCCGGTGGCCTCGTCGCCGACGCGAACTTCGGTTTCGCGGTAATTCGCATCGGTGGGAACCGGAGGCGCGGCGGGCGCTGCCGCCGGGCGGATCACGAAACCGCCAATGCGCTGTTCGGCATCGAATGCGAACACCGCATTGAGCTCGGCTTTCTCGTGATGCAGCGGAATGCTCACCAGGATGCGGCCGTCGCGTTCGGCGAGCTTGGCTTCGCCGCGCGTCTTCAGCGCTCCGGCCTGCGCCGGCAGCGTTTTCCAGAGTTGTGCGAGTTCTTCCGCGCTCACCGCCGCCGCCATGGTGGCATCGAAACGGGCGTGCACCGCAGCGAAATCGCCCGAGTCCATCGCATCGAGCACTTCGTTCGCTTCGCGCGCGGCATCGAAGTCTTCGGCCTGCGCGCGCGGCGACAGCAGCGCGCCGACGCCGAGCAACAGCAGCAGCGCGGACGGCCACAAGAATAGCCGCAGCGCGCGCGCGGTGATGCGGCTGTCGGGACGTTTGCCGAGTCGATGCTCGATCCGGCGGATGACGTGGATCATGTGGCTTCTCCTTTGGCTTTCATATCGATCACTTTGCAGGTCCAGCGCGCACTCACGATTCGTCCTCGGAGGCGGGTGGTTTTTTGTCGGGCAAGCGCCCGGCTTTACGCAATGCGTCGCGCAGCAGGTATTCGATCTGCGCGTTGAGACTGCGCAGCTCGTCGTCGGCCCACCGCTGCGCCGCCGCCAGGACTTCGGCATTGATGCGCAGCGGATAGGCTTTCTTCTCGGACATGTACGACGTGCCTGCGTAGGAGCGGCTTCAGCCGCGATCAGTAGATCGAGCCGGTGTTGACGATCGGCTGGGTCGAGCGTTCGCTGCACAACACGACCAGCAGATTGCTGACCATCTGCGCCTTGCGCTCTTCATCCAGATGCACGACACCATTTTTTTCCAGTTCGGCCAGCGCCATTTCGACCATGCCTACCGCTCCGGCGACGATCCGCGTGCGCGCGGAGATGATTGCGTTGGCCTGCTGGCGCTGCAGCATCGCCTGGGCGATTTCCGGCGCGTACGCGAGGTGGCTGATGCGCGAATCCAGGACCTGCACGCCGGCATCGGCGAGACGGTCCTGCAGTTCTTCCATCAGATGCTTCGACACTTCGGTGGCGTGGCTGCGCAGGGCGAACTGGCCTTCTTCATGCTGGTCGTAGGGGTAGCTGGTCGCCATGGTGCGCACCGCCGATTCCGACTGGATGTGCACGAAGCTTTCGTAATCGTCGACGTTGTAGACCGCTTCGGCGCTGTCCACGACCTGCCAGACGATGACCGCGGCGATCTCGATCGGGCTGCCGTCCAGCTCGTTGACCTTCAGCTTGCTGCTCTCGAAATTGCGCACCCGCAGCGAGACCTTCTTCTTGCCGTAGAAGGGGCTGTTCCAGCGCAGGCCGCCATCCTTCACGGTGCCGACGTATTTGCCGAACAGATTCAGCACCGCCGCCTGGTTGGGCTCGACCATGTACAAACCGGCGATGCAAAAACAACTGATGCCGGTGATCAGGATGCCGGCAGCGACCAGCAGCGGGGATGCGCTGCTGGCGCCGATCATCATCGGATAGACACCGATAACCGCAGTCGCCAGCAGGCCCAGCAGTGCCGGGATGCCGGGCAGTGAACGGGTGGGATTCTCTTTCATGGAGCGGTCTCGTGACAGTGAGTGAGTAATTGATATCAAAAAGATATCACTTCAGGCAATCAAATCCGGATGAACGGTCTGCCTGCTGCAGCGAACTTTGTGCAAGTGACTGATTTACAATGATGTCTTTCCAGTACGAGTTCGATCCATGCACATCAAGCCCGCGCTTGAATTCGGCACACCGCTGTCATCGTCCGGCCTCCGAGTGCTGCTGCTGGGCTCTGGCGAACTGGGCAAGGAAGTCGCGATCGAACTGCAACGCTTCGGCTGTGAGGTGATCGCCGCCGACCGCTACGCCGACGCCCCGGCCATGCAGGTCGCGCACCGCAGTCACGTGCTGAACATGCTCGACGGCCAGGCGTTGCGCGATCTGATCTCTGACGAACGGCCGACCCTGATCGTCCCGGAGATCGAGGCGATCCACACCGAAACCCTGGTGCAGCTGGAGCGCGAATTCGCCGAGCGCGGCACCCACACACGGATCGTTCCGACCGCCCGCGCCGCGCGGTTGACCATGGATCGCGAAGGTATCCGCCGGCTCGCCGCCGAGACCCTCGGTTTGCCGACATCGCCATATCGCTTCGTCGACACGCGCGAGGACTACCGCGACGCGGTCGCGCAGATCGGTCTGCCGTGCGTGGTGAAGCCGGTGATGTCGTCCTCGGGCAAGGGCCAGAGTCTGGTGCGCACTGCCGACGACATCGACAAGGCCTGGGACTATGCGCAGACCGGCGGTCGCGCCGGTGCGGGACGCGTGATCGTCGAAGGCTTCATCGACTTCGATTATGAGATCACCTTGCTCACTGTGCGCCATGCAGGCGGTACCGATTTCTGCGCCCCGATCGGTCATCTGCAGCGCGACGGCGACTATCGCGAAAGTTGGCAGCCGCAGCCGATGTCGCCGCGCGCGCTCGAACGTGCGCAGGCGATCGCGCAAACCATCACCGACGATCTCGGTGGCTGGGGTCTGTTCGGCGTCGAACTGTTCGTGAAGGGCGATGAGGTGTGGTTCTCGGAAGTCTCGCCGCGCCCGCACGACACCGGTCTGGTCACGCTGATCTCGCAGGATCTGAGCGAGTTCGCGCTGCATGCGCGCGCCATCCTCGGGCTTCCGATTCACGCGGCCGAAAACGGCGTCATCTGTCACAACGGTCCATCGGCCTCGTGCGCGGTGCTCGCGCACGGTCACGGCGTGCCGGTGTTCGAACACGTCGCCGATGCGCTGCGCGCGCCCGATACTGCGTTGCGGCTGTTCGGAAAACCCATCGTCGAGGGGCATCGCCGCGTCGCGGTGACGCTGGCGCTGGGCGATGACATCGACGCCGCCCGTGCGACCGCGCGCGAAGCGGCGGCTGCGCTCAAGGTCGAGCTGCGGTGAGGGGAAGGCGGACATACGATCTGTCATCCCTCGCTTCGCTTCGGGATGACAGAATGCTTTCCGCTCACCGCTTCCTGCTAACCTTCAGCCACTGATTGCGGAGGCCTCGATGGACGACAACAACGGCTATGCGGTGTTCTTTTTCCCGCAGGCGCTGGAAGCCCTGGGCGAAGCGATCCAGCCCTTCATCCAGGACGGTCCAGCAGGTCCGCATGTCTCTTGCCATACCGTCGATACCGGCGGTGCTTTCATCGAAATGACGCTGCAGGGACGTACGCCGGAAGGCAAGGAAGTTTCCCTGGAACTCATGGTGCCCAGCGGCATGGTGCGGATGATCGTGTCGACCCACAGCGACGAGATGTTCGGTTTCGGCCCGCATGCGTTCTCGAAACCGGCGGTTTCGTTGCCGGTCCTCGGCCCGACTGCGGAACCGGCGAGCGCGCCCTCGGAGGCATTGCCTTCTACAGCCGGCGCAGCACAGCCGGAGCCGGGCTGAGCCGGAGCTGCGTCACGTCGGCAGATCGAACGCCAGTTCCACGTCGATTGAATTCGGAATGGGTCACGTCCGTGCCGGCGCTCATCCGCTGCACTTCGCCGGGCGCGATGCTGGAGGCGTTTTCCATCGAATCTTCATGGCCGAGGGCACCCTCGACCACATAAAAGAACAGTCGAATTCCGATCAATGGGCGGCAGATGGCTGCCGTCGGCTGCTGCGATGGCTATGCTTCAACGGCTTCGGCATGCCCAGGAAATAGCCCTGACCGAACTGGCAGCCCTGATCGATCAGAATCCGCTGCTGGGCTTCGGTCTCGATCCCTTCGGCGATGGTGTCGATGCCCAGCGTCAGCGCCATCGCCAGGATCGCACGCACAAGCGCCAGACTCTCCGAGCTGGTGTCGCCTTCCAGGCCGGCGACGAAGCTGCGGTCGATCTTCAGGCCCTGGATCGGAAAGCGGTGCAGGTAGGACAGCGCCGAAAAACCGGTGCCGAAGTCGTCGAGCAAGGCGGCGACGCCTTGGTTGCGCAGATCGCGCAGGATCCGCATGGCGCGCGGCGCGTCTTCGATCAGCGCGACCTCGGTGATTTCGATGCGCAGTCGGCGCGGGTCCTGCCTGGCTTCGTCGATCATCCGCAGCAGGCGGTCGGCGAAGTTGATCGACAGGAAATGCCGCGGCGACACGTTGATCGAAACGTATTGATCCGGGTATTCGCCCATCGATGCGATCACGTGCGCGTACATCAGCCAGTCGACCTGTTCGATCAGGCTGCTGTCCTCGCCGACGCCGATGAACGCCGAAGGTGTGAGCACACCGCGATGCTCGTGGTTCCAGCGCACCAGCGCCTCGTAACCGACCTGCACGCCGTCCTGCAGGCGCAGGATCGGCTGGAAATGAGGCTCGAAGGCGTCGTGCATGATCGCCCGGCGCAGGTCGGCTTCCAGGTCCAGCAGCCGCATCGCCTCCGCACGCATCTCCTCGTCGAAGACTTCGCTGCGGTTGCGGCCCAGGCGCTTCGCCCGGTACATCGCGGCATCGGCGTCGCGCAGCAGTTCTTCGCTCTTGCGATAGCGTGGATGCCACATCGCGATGCCGATACTGGCCGATGGAAACACTTCGCGGCCTTCGATCCACATCGATTGGCCCAGCGCGCGCAGGATGCTCGCTGCGCGGCGCTCGGCCTGCTCGGAGTCGTCGATGTTCTCCGCGAGCACCGCGAATTCGTCGCCGCCGAGACGGGCGACCAGATCGTTGCGCGCGATCACCCCGGAAATCCTGCGGCTGCATTCGACCAGAAGTTCGTCGCCGGCGACGTGACCGACGCTGTCGTTGATCAGTTTGAAGCGGTCGATATCCAGAAACAGTACCGCGAACGGTTTGCCGTCCGCGCCGCTGATCTGCGCGATGGCGTCGTCCAGGCGCTCCTGCAACTGACCGCGATTGGGCAGCCCGGTCAGACTGTCGTGGCGCGCCTGGTGCCTGAGTCGCTGCTCCGCGCGCAGCCGTTCGGCAATCTGTTCGCGCAGTTCGCGGTTCGTATCGGCCAATTCCCGGGTCCGGGTCTCCACCCGCATCTCCAGCTCTGCGTGTGTGGCCACCAGTCTGCCCTGCGCGCGTTTGCGCTCGAGCGCGGCGTCGACGTGATGGGCGACGAAAGTGAGCAGCTCCTGGTCGCGTTCCGAAAAAGCGATCTCGGCGCGATAGCTCTGCACGCCGATCACGCCCTCGGCCGCGCCGTCGCGGGTCAACGGCACGCCGAGCCAGTAGTGCGCCAGCGGCCCGAAGCTGCGCACCAGCCCTTGCTCTTCGAGCGACTGGATCCGCGCACGGTCGGCCAGCAGCGGCATTCCGGTCTCGATGACGTATTCGGTGAGCCCTTTCGCGCGCGGCCGGTCGCGAATCGGGCGGGTGTCGACTTCATCCGCAGCATAGGTGAACTGGAGATGCAGGCCATCGGGGCTCAGGAACGCGACGTAGAAATTCTTCGCGTACAGCAGTTCGCCGATGATCGAATGGAGGTCCGCGTAGAAACGTTCGAGACTGTCCGCAGTCACCGACAGTTCGGTGATGCGGAACAGCGCCTGCTGCAGTTTCTCGGCGCGTTCGCGATCGATCACTTCGGCCCGCAGTTCGAGGTTGGCCTGCTCAAGGTCACGCGTGCGCACTTTCACCCGTCGTTCCAGGTCCACCCGTGCGGTCTTGCGGTCCAGGGTGGTGAGAATATGCTGGGCGACGTATTCCAGCAGCGCGCGGTCTTCGGCATCGTAGCGCTTGGCGTGTTCGTAGTCCTGCACCACGATCGCGCCGCAGACCTCGCTGTCGCGCAGCAGCGGCACACCCAGCCAGTCCTCGCTCAGCGGCCCGCCGGCGTATTCCTCACTGCGGATGTTCAGCGTCTCCAGGATCGCCAGCGGCGAACCGATCAACGGTTTGCCGTGCCGCAGCAGGGCTTCGGTCATGCTGTGCATGCCCTGATCGATTCTGAACTCGGTGTCCGAGTCCGGATTGAACTGGTCGCGGCTGTCGGCGAAATAGAGGTAGCGGATGGTCTGGCGTTTGTCGTCGTACTGGACGATGTAGAAATTTTCCGCAGGCATCAATCCGCCGACCACCTGATGGATCCGCGCGAGCATGTCGCGCATTTCCAGGCCCGAGCCGGCGAGATCGGAGATTTCGTACAGCGCATGCCGCAGGCGTTTGGATTTCTCGAGCGTTTGGATCCGCGCGTCGGCGTCGGCCAGCCGCAACGCGGAGAAGGCGAGATCCCGGGCGAGCGAGAGCCAGGCATCATGCGGCCAATCCTGCGGAAGCGGTCCATCGAAGGCGACCCCCAGCGCCATGCACTGGCCATCGTCGTACTGCGATCGATGGATGAGCACGCCCGGTGTCGCGATATCCGAAGACGTTTCGTCCAGACGCGACAGCACTTCGGCCCGCAAGCGTTCGTCGCCGGTCGCATTCCGCGCGCTGCCGAGACCGAGACGGGTATGCCGCCAGGCGATGGCGACCTGCGTGCCGTCGGGGAGCGTTTTCAGCAGCGCGTCGATCGCCGAGCGTGCGGCGATCGCTGCGCCATGAGCCCCCCCGGCTCCGTCGTCTGTCCCTGCATCCACATCGTGATGGTCAAGGATCATGAATGGAGCATATACCCGAACTTTCGACAATGACAGCTGGTTTCGTTGCCGCCAAACGGCGGCAGGGATTGCGGCTGCGGGCGTCTTTCGGCCGATGGCCGAGACATTGCGATCAGGGCGCGCGGAGCAGATCGATCCAGACCGTTCGATGGTCCGAAGCGCCGACCAATGCGGCATCGGCGGAGCCGGGGGACGGCCAGAGCACGCCGCTATCGACCACGCGCAGCGCGACAGAAGGCAGCAGGTAATCCAACCGCAGATTGCCGATTGCGGGCCCGAAGTCGCCGGTGTCCTCGGCAGGGTCGCCGCGATGCCGGGCGTTGGCGCCTCCGACCTCGCGTGCGGCGATGGCGGCGCCTTCGCTGCGCGGTGCGGCATGGCGCGAGACGCGCGGATGATCGATCAGCGCCACGATCGCTTCGTGGCGGCCGTCGCCGTCGACCGGATCGTTGTTGAGGTCGCCGGCGATCACGAACTGTTCGTCCGCCGCCAGCCCGCCACAATCGCCCATGTCGTCGCACAGCCAGCGCGCATCGGCGGGGTCGTTGTCGAGATACTCCCGCCACAGCCGCAGTTCGTCGGCGTTGCGCGCGCCGTTGCGATCTTCCGGGCCGTCGAACACCGGTGGAGTGGGGTGCGACGCCAGCAGATGCAGCACGCCCTGCGGCGTGCGTACCGGAACGTCCCAATGCGATTTCGACGACAGCCGCAGCTGCTCCCAGACCGTATCCGGGTAGTAGTGCCGACGCGCCTGCGGATCGATCGGTCGCGAGGCGTCCGGCATCGCGCTCCATTTCAGATGCTGGAAGCTGCGCACCCGCGCGGTGTCGATCGGATAACGCGACAACACCAGCATGCCGTACTGGCCTGGATGCAGACCGTAACCCCAAGCGTCGTTGCCGCGATCCCGCCCGCTGCCGCCGACGATACCGTTTGCGTCCAGATCCAGACCGCTGGGAACTCCGGTGTTGACCGGCGCGAAGTAGCGATACGGGTAGCGCAGCGCCTGCCGATCCGGGCCCTGCGCCACTTCGAGATAGTCGCGCTGGAACAGATCGGCCGCGCGGCCTCCGGCGTCGTAGTCGAATTCGTTGAGCAACACCACGTCCGGACGCACGCGCTGCAGCACCGCTGCGATGTTGCGTGCCGCGGGGTCGCCGGCTTCGAGTCGGCGGATCAGGCCGCCGTCGGTCTCGTCGTACAGCGAGGTGTTGTAGGTCGCGACCCGCAGCGGCAGCGATGCGGCGATCGCGTCATCGACGTGTTGTGTCGCGTTCGCGAGGGCGGCTTCCGGGTCGCCGTGCACCACGATGCGCATGCAGCCCGCACACAGCACGACAAACATCGCAACGAGCACGCGAATCGGCGTGCGCAAGGGGAACGGCGGGATCATCACGAGGCGTCTCCAGACATGCGCGACCAACCGTGGCCGTCGAAGGATTCCAGCGGCTGGTAGCGGCGTTTGTAGGCCATCTTGCGATGACCGTCGATCCAGTATCCGAGATACAGATGACGTTTGCCTTCGCGCTGAGCCCAAGCGATCTGCTGCAGGATCGCGAAGGTGCCCAGACCGCGCTCTGACGCATCGGGGTCGTAGAAGGTGTACACCGCCGACATCGCGTCGGCGACGACATCGGTCACGGCCACCGCCAGCAGTTCGCCCGTACCGTGGGCCTGTCGCCTGCGCAGTTCCAGAAAGCGGCCCTGGCCCCAGGTGCTGACCAGGAACTGGTCGAACTCGGCGGGGCCGTGGCCATCCATCCCGCCACCGGGGTGGCGCGCACCCAGGTAGCGTTCGTACAGGGCGAAGTGTTCGTCGTTGCGCTCCGCCGGCAGCACCCGCGTTTCGAGATCCGCATTGCGTGCGAGACATCGGCGCTGGCTGCGGTCGGGACGGAACTCGGCGACCGGGATCCGCACCGCAACGCAGGCCTGGCAACTGCGGCAATGCGGCCGGTAGATCAGATTGCCGGAGCGTCGGAAGCCCCAGGTCAACGCCATCGGATAGTTCTGCGCCAGCCGCGGATCGCCGGGATCGAACACCAGATCCCGGGCCTGTCGCTCAGGCCAGTAGCCGCAAGGGTGCTCAGATGTATGGAAGAGCCGCAGCGGATCGCCGATCTCCATGCCTTCGCGTGTATCGTTGCTCATGACGAACCCTCCAGCCGGTGCAGGGCCTGCCAGTAAAGGGTCGTTGCCACCCCCCCTGCGATGGCGCCCGCGACGAGGTCGCGCGGCCGATGCCGCGACAATTGCAGACGCGACCAGGCGAGGATGCCGGCGAATATGCAACCCGCGCCGACCGCAACTGCGCCCAGCGGCCAGAGAAGTCCGGCTGCGTAAACAGCGAATGCCACATGCAGCGAGAGCTTGCACCAGCGGGCAGCGAGCAGCGCGACGATGAGGATGGCTGCCGACAGCACGAGCGCCAATGCGAGATAGGGAGTCGGCAATCCCAGCCAGGCAAGCAGCGCGCCGATGACCATCGCTACCAGCAGCGTGCGATTCAATGCACGGCGTTCCGGCGGCTGGCTGGCATCGATATGCGCCCAGCGTCCGCGACGCACCTGCCACCACGACCATCCCAGTACCAGCGCGGCGAACAGCGCGAAGCCCGGCAGCATCGATCGCAATGCGCCGGGATCGCCGTCGCGCAGTGCGGCCGGCAGTGTCAGCGCTGCCGGCAGCAGCAGCAGCGGATGACCGAGGATCGAAATGGCGCGGGCGAGGCGATCGAGCATACCGGCAGGATACCTGCCCGCGTTCGCAACCGCTGCGAGCCCTTGCGCAGCTTTCGCGTCAGAGCCTTCCGGAGCCGATCAGACCGACGATGATGCCGCCCAAGCCGCATGCCAGACCGATGGTCGCGCCCAGCCAGCACTGGATGCGTTCGCGACGGCGCATCTTCGCCGCCAGTGCCGGGTCGCGCTGTGCTTCCAATGCGTGGCGCCGCGCCAGTACGCGCGGCTGCACGACGAAGCTCTGGTAAAAGATCACCGTCACGAAGCCCAGCGTCGCCAGCGCCGGCAAGACCGGGCCATCGTCGAAGCGCGCCACCAGCAGCATGCAGACCAGGAACAGCACCGAGGCGATCGAATTGATCGCGCCGCTGCGGATCAGGCCACGGCGCTCCTCTTCGTCGATGGCGCTGTTGATTTTTTTTCGCAGCCCGAACCAGATGCCGGCGAACGCACCGATCAACCCGAAGCCGATGCTGCCGGATGAGCCGAGCACGATCTTGCCCAGCGTCTTCGCGCCGCCGGCCGCAGCGATGGTCAGGATGCTCTTTGCCGCAGCGGGTGGGCTGGCGATACTCAGCGCGGTGGCGATGATGCCGGTGAACGCCGCGCCCGGCGCACTGCCTGCGGCGAATTCGCCGAAGCGGGTGAGCAGATCCTCACGCAGGCTCGCACGTGCGCGCGACAGCCGCTTGCGTACCGCCGCGTCGGACATGCCCAGCAGCAGCGCGACCTGCTGCGAACTCTGTCCCTCGCGATAGAACAGCAGCAGGACCTCGCGGCTGTCCTCGGGCAGCGCCGAGATCAATTCGGCCGCGGCATGCTCGCGTTCGTCTTCCACCAACCGCTGTATCGGCGTGGGCGACGGATCGGCGGCGAGTTCGATCGCGATCTCCGCGCCTGCGCCGCTGAGCGGCCGATGACGGTTCGCGCGCAGATGGTCGCGGGCGAGGTTGCGGGTGATCTGTCGCAGCCACGGCAGGAAACTGGACGGGCTCTGCAGCCGTTTCAGGTGCTGCCATGCGCTGAGGAAAGCGTCCTGCGCGATGTCCTCGCTCGCGGACACGTCACGGGTGATCGCCAGCGCGACTGCAGTCACGGTGTTCTGACAGGCGGCGACGATACGGCCGTAGGCGGCGCGGTCGCCTTCGCGCGCAGCCGCGAGTTCCACGCCGATCAGCGCTTCGATCGCACAGACTGCGCTCAATCGGTCAGCCGTCCCAGCAGGATCCGGATCGTCGCGCTGATACCTTCCCCGCCGTAGTGGAAGCCCAGGTAGAAAATGGCCATCGCAGACACGTACAGGATGCCGGAATAGACCATTGCGGTCGGACCGTAGCTGTATTCATAGCCGCGCCGACGTCCGACAGCACCCTTGGGATCGCGTGCGGCATCGCGCGCCATCATCGGCTGCAGCACCCGGCGGATCTTCAGCAGGGTCCACAGCGATACGAATTCGGTCACCAGTGCGGCCGTCATCGCCCAGCCGAAGCTCGGTACCCACCACGCCACCAGAAACGCCATCAGCATCAGCGCCAGGGTGAGATACAGATAAAGGTTGTAGCTGCGCAGGATGGCGTCGCGCTCTTCCAGCGTATCGGCGAACACCAGCAGGTATTTGCGGGTGAGGTGCGCAGCCAGCGCGCCACCGGCGAGGGACCCGCCTATCAGGCCGCCCATGCCGAGTATCCCCGCCACGCCTTTGCCCGCCAGACCGCCGCCGAGCGTGGCGGTGCCGATCACCGTCGCGCCTGCGGCGGCGGCTGGTTTGCTGGCGACGCCCAGGGTGGTGATGACCGCCGCAGTGAACGCGGCCGAAGGCGCCGAACTGCGCGCGAAGTCGCCGAACCGTTTCAGGATGTCGTCGCGTACCAGCTGGCGCGCGCGCGACAGGCGCTTGCGCGCGGCCGCGTCGCTGATGCCCAGCAGCATCGCCACCTGCTGCGAGCTCTGGCCTTCGCGATAGAACAGCAGCAGCGCTTCGCGGCTATCGTCCGGCAGCGACGAGATCAGCTCGAACGCGGCCGCTTCGCGCTCGTCCTCGAGCACCTGCTGCATCGGCTGCGGGCCGGGGTCGGCGGCCATTGCCATCAGCAGTTCGGCGTTCGGGCCATCGAGCGGCTGGTTGCGGTTGGCGCGCAGATGGTCGCGGGCCAGATTGCGGGTGATCTGGCGCAGCCACGGCAGGAAGCTGTCCGGGCTGTGCAGGCGCTCCAGGTGCTGCCAGGCGTTGAGGAAGGCTTCCTGGGCGATGTCCTCGCTGGTCGCCACATCGCGGGTGATCGCCAGCGCCACCGCAGTCACGGTGTTCTGGCAGGCGGCGACGATCCGGCCGTAGGCGCCATGGTCGCCATTGCGTGCAGCCGGAAGTTCCTGCTGGATCAGGGCATCGATGGCGAGGGTATTGACCATGACTGTACTCATGAGGCGGAAGGTTAACCCGTTCGGCGATGCAACCAGGACGGTACCGGCCGGCGAATGTGACAGGTCCGGTCAACCGTGACCGCATACGAGCGTTGACAGGACCAGGTAGGGCTGTCGGCCCGGTCACATCCAACGCGCAACCAACAGCGCATCACTCATGAGGACATCACCATGAAGACAGCCATGAAACCCGTCGCAACGCTCACGCTCGGTGTCGCTATCGCCTGCTCCGCAGCCGTCGCGTTTGCGCAGACACCGCAGCCCGGCGCCGCAAAACCTGCCAGGCAGGCCAAAGTCGACAGCAACGGAGATGGTGTCATCGATCGTGCCGAGGCTGCGGCCAATCCGCGCATGGCCCAGCATTTCGAGACGCTCGATGCCAACAAGGACGGCCGCATCACCGCCGACGAACGCCCGCAGCGCGGGATGCGCGAAGGCAAAGGTGGCGGCCAGCGCGGCCAGCGCATGGCGCAGCTCGACACCGACAAGGACGGGCGGTTCAGTCGCGACGAACTCGCCGGCAGGCAGCGCGCGTTGCAGAACTTCGCGACGATCGACACCAACGCGGATGGGTTTCTGACCCGCGAGGAAATGGCGGCCCATCACAAGGCATATCGCGGTGAGCGCGCCGCGAAGCCGCAGCCGAAGTAAGCATCAGCGGCAACAGGATGCGTGCCGCCCGTGAGCCATGATCGGGCGGCGCCTTCGCTGCAGAACCGCTACAGCACGACCCGCTTCACGCCCCACTGCAGCCCGTCGCGTTGTACTTCGAGGGTACGGGTCTGCACCCGCGGTTTGCCATCCTGGTCGCGGTCGGCGATCTCGACCTGCACCGTGCCGGTTCCGGAACCATCGGTGCGGTATTCGCTCACCTCCACCGACACCACGCGGCCGGCTTCCGCTGCGCTCGCGCATGTCGAACGCGGGCGGATGCGCGCGCCGTCGGCAGCCCGCAATTGCCCAAGCACCTTCTCCGGCGCATCCGCGCCGTCCACGGACAGGCAGATGTCGGCGTTTCCATGCGCACGCAGTTCCGCATCGAACAACATCGCTGCCAGTGCGCTCGGTACTTCGACCATATAAGTATCGTCGGGCGTATCGACGATCGTCTCGCTCGCGGCTTGTGGCAATGATGCAGTCGCCGGGACTGCGGCTGCCGGCATGGGCGCCGCCGTTGGCGCCGGCTTGCGCCAGGCGAAAAGCCCGACGCTCGCCGCGACCATGATTCCGATCAGCAGGGCCATCTTGATCAGGAAGATGCGCCGCTTTGCGGGATCCGCCTCGCGTGGCGCATGCAGGTCGGTCATCGACATATAACTGGTCGGCGAGCGTCCCGAGTCCAGCAGGCCGGCGGCCCGCATCAGTTCGCGCGCCTTGGTCTGGTCGTCCGGTCTCACGATCCAGACCGCCGGATCAGGTTCGTTGCGCGCATCGTCGCGATACGTGAAACGGCTGCGTGTGCCGCCCTTGTAGGATCGGCCGTTGGTGATCCGCGCTTCAACGCCTTCGGCCTGCAGCAGGGCGGCGACGCGCTCGACGTTTTCCAGACGCGGACTGGTGAAGATTCGGCGCATGGCTCAGCTCCCGGAGGCCTTGGTGGCGACGGTCGCGGGATCCAGCACGCGGATCATGCCTTCCTGGGTAGTGCTGGCCACGAGATGGCCTTGGCGGTCGAAGATCTGTCCGCGCGCCAGACCGCGTGCGCCCTGCGCGCTGGGGCTGTCGATCGAGTACAGCAGCCAGTCGTCGGCGCGGAACGGGCGATGGAACCACAGCGCGTGATCCAGCGAGGCCATCTGTACATTCGGCTGGTAATAGCTGATGCCGTGCGGAAAGGTCGTGGTGCCCAGCAGATGGAAATCCGAGGCGTAGGCGAGCAGGGCGCGATGCAGTTCGTGCGCGTCGCCGACCCGTTCGCTCAACTTGAACCAGACCTGCTGGAACGGCGGGCGCTTCGGTGGATTCAGTTCGTCGCGCGGATAGATCGGGCGGAATTCGAACGGGCCCATACGGTTCAGCCAGCGCTGCACCTTGCTGGGCAACTGCGCGAGTTTTTCCGGCGTCAGCTTCGGGGTGGGCTCCACGTCCTCGGGCATCGGTACGTTTGGCATCGGCAATTGGTGCTCGGCACCGGGTTCGGCGATCTGGAACGAGGCCGCACAGACGAAAATCGGCTGCCCGTGCTGGATCGCGGTCACCCGGCGCACCGAAAAACTGCCGCCGTCGCGGGTGCGGTCCACGTCGTAGACAATCGGCGCCTCGATGTCGCCGGCGCGCAGAAAATACGCATGCAGCGAATGCGCCGCTCGCAGCCCGGTCACCGGATCGTAGCTGGCCGAATCCAGCGTCGCCTGCGCCGCCGAGAGCGCCTGGCCCAGCACCTGCCCGCCGAACACGTATTTCGTGCCGATGTCGCGGCTCTGGCCGCGGAACAGATTATTTTCCAGCCGCTCCAGCGACAGCAGTTCGATCAGTTCGGAGACAGGAGAGGTCATGGTCGGGCCGGTGGGGACTCGGCCACGATTATAGGCGCCCGCCCGACACACATCGTTGCCGGCATGCGCTCGTCCCCCGGCGGAAGCCGTGCCACCCTGCGTTCCCGCACTGCAGGAGCCCCCCCATGACCACGCTCGTCTCTCCACGCGTCCACGACCTCGGCGGCTTCGAAGTCCGCCGCGCAGTGCCGTCCATCCAGGCCCGCAGCGTTGGTCCATTCGTGTTCGTCGACCACATGGGTCCTGCGGTGTTCGCGCCGGGGCAGGGCATCGATGTCCGTCCGCACCCTCACATCGGCTTGGCCACGGTCACCTTTCTGTGGGCAGGCACCATCGGGCATCGCGACACCCTGGGTACGATCCAGGACATCAATCCCGGTGATGTGAATTGGATGACCGCCGGCCGCGGCATCGCGCACTCCGAACGCACCCCGGCTGGGCCGCGGGCCAACGGGCAGCCGCTGCATGGACTGCAGACCTGGGTGGCGCTGCCGAAATCCGACGAGGAGGCCGCGCCGGCCTTCCACCATCATGCTGCAGCTACGCTGCCGAAGATCGAAAGAGCCGGCGCGCTGCTGCGCGTCGTTGCCGGGCGCGGCTACGGCGAAGAATCGCCGGTGCGCGTGTTCACCGACACGCTGTATGTCGCCATCGATCTCGACGCGGACGCGGACATCGAACTCGACAGCGCCCATCGCGAACGCGCGCTGTACCTGCTGGAAGGCGGCGCACAGCTGGATGGCGTCGACATTCCCGCCATGCATCTGGTGGTGCTCGATAACGGCGTCCGCCATCGCCTCCGCGCGAAAACGCCGATCAAGGCCATGCTGCTCGGCGGCGAGCCGCTCGACGGCCCGCGCCACATGTGGTGGAACTTCGTCTCATCGTCGAAGGAACGGATCGAGCAGGCGAAGCACGATTGGGTCGTCGGCAATTTCGGCGATGTGCCCGGCGAAACCGAGTTCATCCCACTGCCCGAGCGCTAGCGGTCGTGTTTTTTATGAGCGACCCTATGGACTCAAGCGCTCGAGTCTGACGGATTCCATCACCCGCCCCCAAGGAAACAACTGCCCCGGATCGCGTTTGCGCGGTACCTGCGCATTCGGATCATCCAGCGCCGGTTCCATCTCGCGGTCCAGATCTTCATGACCGGCGATGAACTTCACGCCTGGAAACTGCTGCTGCAGCTGCGCGAGCAGCGCGAGCAAGGCGACGATCTGCGCTTCCGGGTACGCCTCTTCCATCGCCTGATGTTTCGAGTCGCGCCAATGCGGAAACCGGCCGGTGTTGACCAGTTCGATGCCGATCGAACGCGGGTTGTAGCCGCGCACATGGTGGGCGACGCGGTCGGGGCGCACGTACAGCGTCACGTAGCCGTCGCGGTCGATATAGTAATGGCCGCTGTTGCCGGTGCCGCTGCCTTCGTACAGCACGCGTTCGCCGAACTCCCGCGCGGACTGCAGCGTCGGCGTTTCGGTACAGTGGATGATGATCAGATCGATCTGCGACAGCGGGCGCGCGTCGAGTTTCAGCTCGTAGGGCAGAGGGTCTATCTGCACGGGGGGCATCGGCGGAAGGTCGGGAATCATGGGTCGGATGCTAGCATTCAGGCATGAGATTGCCACTACCCGAATCCGAACTCCATCGTCTGATGACTCGATTTCCGCGCGCGGGCTCGGTTCGCTGGATCGGTCTGCGCCCGGCGCGCGACGTGCCGATGCTTGCGGTCGACAGCGCCGAGGCGGTCGCCGGCAAAGGCCTGCGCGGCGACCGTTACGGCAGCGGCAGCGGTAAACGCGGGGTCACCCTCATCCAGGCCGAACACTTGCCTGTCATCGCTGCGCTGGCTGGGCTCGATGTCATCGAGCCGGCGCTGCTTCGACGCAATCTGCTGGTATCGGGTTTGCCGCTGATCGCGCTGAAAGGCCGCCGGTTCCGTATCGGCGAGGTCTTGTGCGAAGGCACATCGCCCTGCGATCCCTGTTCACGCATGGAGCTCGCGCTGGGGGCGGGCGGCTATAACGCGATGCGTGGCCATGGCGGTCTGTGCGTGCGGATTCTGCAAGGCGGCACTCTCCGCATCGGTGATGCGGTCCACTGGATCGAGGATTGACACTTGAAGCTGCGCGGACACTGCATTCTTTCCCACGGCTTCGAAAGCGGCCCCGACGCGACCAAGGTCACGGCCTTGGCCGAGGTGGCCGAGCGCTTCGGCTGGACGCATGAGCGTCCCGACTACAGCGACCTCGACGCCAAGCGCGATATCGGGCCATTGGGCGATGTGCCGCAGCGGCTGGTGCGCCTCCGCGCACTCGCGCAGATCGCCGCCGATCGCGGTCCGATCGTGATGGCCGGCTCCAGTCTCGGCGCTTACATCTCGGCGCGGATTGCGCTGGAAATACCCGTGGAAGCCCTGTTTTTGATGGCGCCACCGCTGACGATGGGGCCGCTGCCGGCGCTGGACGCGCCGCCGGTGCCGATTTCGATCATTCACGGCTGGGACGATGACTTGATTCCGGCGATGGCGGTCGCCGAATGGGCGCACGGCCGGCGCGCGCGACTGCTGATTGTCGATGATGGTCATCGTCTGTCCGACAATGTGCACACTTCCGCCGATGCCTTCGCCGCTTTGCTTTCGAGTCTGTCCGCATGAATTTTTTCGTCAGCTGCGGTAAGGGTCTGGAATATCTGCTGGTCGACGAACTGCTCGCGCTGGGCTGCGCGCATGCGACCGCCGCGCGCGCCGGTGCGAACGTCGAAGGCACGTTGCAAGACGCCCAGCGTGCGGTGCTGTGGTCGCGGCTGGCCAGCCGCGTGCTGTGGCCGCTCGCCGAATACGACTGCCCCGACGAAGGCGCGCTTTACGCGGGCGCCGCCGCTGTCGACTGGTCGCAGCATTTGCGTGCCGACATGACATTGGCGGTGGACGCGCACGTGTCGGGCGATGTCATCACCCATGCGCGTTACGCCGCGCAGCGAGTCAAGGACGCAGTGGTCGATACGCTGCGCGGACGAGGCGGCGAGCGGCCGAGCGTCGATCTGGAATCGCCGGATCTGCGGCTGAATCTTGTGGTGCGCGCCTCGAAAGCCGGCAACAAGGCGATTCTGTCGATCGATCTGGGCGGCGGCCCGCTGCATCGTCGCGGTTGGCGGCAGATGCAGGGCGAGGCACCGCTGAAGGAAAACCTGGCCGCTGCCGTGCTCATGCGCGGCGGTTGGCCTGGTCTCTACGCCGCAGGCGGCGCGCTGCTCGACCCGATGTGCGGCAGCGGCACGCTGCTGATCGAGGGCGCGCTGATGGCTGCCGACGTTGCGCCCGGACTGCTGCGCGATCTGCAGGGCGCGAGCGCGCCGCCGACCCGCTGGCTTGGGTTCGACGCTCCACAGTGGCGGGTGCTGATCGACGAAGCGACGCTGCGGGAGCGCGCTGGACGTGCTTCGCTGCAATCGCGTTTCTACGGCAGCGATATCGATCCGCATGCGATCCGCGCCGCGCGCGACAACGCCGAACGTGCGGGCGTGGTCGAAGTCATCGATTTTGCAGTGCGCGATGTCGGGCAGCTGTCGGCGATGGCGGAGACGCGCGGTCTGGTGGTCTGCAATCCGCCGTACGATGCGCGGCTTGCGGCCGACCCGCAGCTGTATCGCGCGCTCGGCGATGGTCTCAAACGTTCGGCGCCCGAATGGAAGGCGAGTCTGCTCTGCGGCGACACCGAGCTGGCCCGCGCCACGGGGCTGCGCGCGGCGAAGAAATACCAGGTGTTCAACGGCGCGATCGAATGCGTGCTGATCGTGTGCGACCCGGTTCGCCCGCCGCAGCGCGAGGCCGTCGACGATGCGCCGACGCCCGCGCTGAGCGAAGGCGCGCAGATGGTCTCGAACCGCGTCCGCAAGAATCTCAAGGCAAGCAAGACCTGGCGGTCGCGCGAAGGGGTGACCTGCTATCGCGTCTACGACGCCGATATCCCCGAGTACGCGGCGGCGGTCGATGTCTACATCGGCGAGGCCACCGGCGAACTCTGGCTGCATGTCCAGGAATACGCCGCGCCGGCGGAAATCCCCGAAGCCACCACCCGCAAACGGTTGCAGGAATTGCTCGCCGGTGCACGCGATGCGTTTGCGGTACCGCGCGAGCGCGTTGCGGTGAAGACCCGGGCCAAGGGAAAAGGCGGCAGCAAGTATGCCGACAGCGGCACGGCCAAGCGCGGCGAGACGCTCGATGTGCGTGAAGGTGCGGCGAGGCTGCGAGTCAATCTATTCGACTACCTCGACACCGGCCTGTTTCTCGATCACCGTCCGATGCGGCTGCGCATCGCCGAAGAAGCCAGGGACGCACGTTTTCTCAATCTGTTCGCCTATACCGGCGCCGCAACTGTGCACGCAGCGGTTGGCGGCGCTGCGCAGACGACGTCGGTCGATCTGTCGGCGACGTACCTGCAGTGGTGCGCGGACAATCTGAAACTCAATGGTTTCAGCGGCGCGCGACACCGGCTGGTCCAGGCCGACGTGTTGCCCTGGCTGTTGGCCGATCGCGGCGAGTACGACCTGATCTTCTGCGACCCGCCGACATTCTCGAACTCTGCGCGGGCGGGCGATTTCGATGTGCAGAAAGACCACGTCCGCCTGCTGGAAGCGGCGATGACCCGGCTCGCTTTTGGCGGCAGCCTGTATTTCTCGAACAACTTTCGCCGGTTCAGGTTCGACGAGGCGGCCGTGTCCGCGTTCGCTGTCTGCGAAGAGATCAGTGCCCAGACCATTCCGCCGGATTTCGCCCGCAACCCGCGGATCCATCGCGCTTGGCGGCTGCGGGCGCGCTGAGACTTCCAGTCCCCCGGCAGCGTGAAGCTGCCCGGGGCTGTCGTGTCGCTTCATATCAGGCCGTAGACCACGGACTCCCACGCCTGCTTGCGCTGTTTCGCCTCGGCTTCGGTAGGTTGGCGTGCGGTGCGCAGCATCATGCGCACGTCCGCTGGCGGATAGATGCCCGGATCTTCAGCGATCTCCTTGTCCAGCAGCCTGTTCGCACTGGTATTGGCGTTGGCGTAGGCCACGTGGTTGCTGACGCTGGCGATCACGTCCGGTTCCATCATGAATTGCAGGAAGCGGTGCGCATTGCCGACATGCTTCGCGTGCTTCGGTATCGCCATCACGTCGGTCCAGCGCAGAGCGCCTTCACGTGGGATGACGTACCGGATATCCGGGCCATCGGTGTGGTTGGCCGCCGCAGCTTCCTCCGCTTTGGCTTGTGCCTGTGGCACGTCGCCGGAGTAGCTCAGCACCAGACAGAGACTGCCGTCGGCCAGACCTGAGATCAATGCGCTCGAGTTCGCGTACTTGCGGACATGGGGGCGGATCTGGGCGTAGACCCCACGAACGGTCTCGATCGATACCGGGTCGAATCGATTCGGATCCTGACCCTTCCAGATCAGCACTGCCGAGAACGCTTCGAGATCGTCGTCGAGGATGCCGATGCCGCAGGACGACAGTTTCGCTGCGTTTGCAGGATCGAACAGCAAGCCCCAGCTGTCGAGCGCGGCATCATTGCCCAGAGCGGTGCGAACCTTGTCGACGTTCATGCCGAGACCGGTCGTGCCCCACATGTAAGGAATCGCATGCGCGTTGCCCGGATCGATCTCTGCCAGGTCGCTGAGGATCGCAGCATCGAGATGCTTGAGATTGCCCAGTGTCTTCTTGTCCAGCGCGGCAAAACCATCGGCAGCAATCATGCGCTGTGCGTAGGGCCGAGCCGAAGGGAACACGATGTCGAAAGCATCCGGGGTAGCGGCGAGCTGTTGCTCGAGCGCATCATTGCTGGAGTAGACGGTGTAATTGACCTTGATCCCGGTCTTCGCCTCGAAATTCTTGATGGTGTCCTCGGCGATGTAGTCCGGCCAGTTGTAGACATTGAGAATCTGCGGCTCCGTCGACTCGACGGCGGGCTGCTTGGTATCTTTTCCACATGCGCCTAAGCCTGCCATGGCCACGGCGATAGCGAGAAGGCTCCAGATGTTGCGGTTACTCATTAGCTGTGTCTCCGATATGTGCACAGGTCTGGATCAATCTGTGACGGATTGATCATCACGGCTGTTAAGCAACACTCGTGCCAACCGCAACAATGCGTTCCACGGCCGGTGCTGGAGAGCACGCCGGGCGGGCCGCATGTTCTCGCGAACCAATCTGACCCGGAGTGACCATGTCCGACCCTCATGTCACCTTTGCCCACGTCACCCGACGGGTGCGGGGGCTGCCGACTTCCGATGGCGCCGGGGTCAAGCTGCGGCGCGTCATCGGCACTCCGCAGTTGCCCGATCTGGATCCGTTCCTGATGCTCGACGAGTTCGGCACCGACCGCGCCGAGGACTACATCGCCGGTTTTCCGGAACACCCGCATCGCGGTTTCGAGACCGTCACTTACATGCTCGATGGTCGCATGCGCCATCGCGACAACCACGGCAACGAAGGCCTTCTGGTACCCGGTTCGGTGCAGTGGATGACCGCCGGCCGTGGTCTGGTGCATTCGGAAATGCCCGAACAGCAGGAAGGCCGCATGCGCGGATTCCAACTGTGGGTGAACCTGCCCGCAGCGCGGAAGATGTGCGAGCCGCAGTATCAGGAGTTCGCCCCCGAGCGCATGCCGGTCGCGCATCCAGATCAGGGCGTTGCCGTGAAAGTCATTGCCGGAGCGGTCCTCGACGCTGATGGCGCTGTCGTACGTGGCCCCATCGCACAGCCGGCGACCGATCCGCTGTATCTCGACATCGCGCTGGCGCCGGATGCCGCCTGGGCGCTGGATCTGCCGCCAGGCCACAACGCCTTCGTCTATGCCTACGAAGGTGGCGTCACCATCGGGCAAGGCGACGCCGTGCGTCCGCTCGACACCCACGAACTGGGTGTGCTGGGCGGCGGTGAGCGGCTGTTGCTGCGCGCAGCAGCATTGGGCGCGCGGCTGATTCTGGTCGCCGGGCGACCGCTGCGCGAGCCGATCGCACGTCACGGGCCCTTCGTGATGAACACCCGCGAGGAACTGATGCAGGCGTTCGTGGATTATCAGGAAGGGCGTTTCTGACCAGTCGGGCCAAGTCGCTGCGATGTGGCCGCAGCGAGCCTGCAAAGACCAGCCGGGCAATCTGGGTCAGCGCACAGCCACGCTGGGTGCCGCAAAGTCCAGTGCTTGGATTACTTGCTGGTAGCGGGTCAGTTCGCTGGCGTCGCCGGTGCGGATGTACGCATGTGCGACGCCGCCGCTATCGAGCTTCAACAGCGTTTCGCGCACCAGTTCATGCGGGCGGCCGGCGATCTCGCTGCGATACCACCACATCTTCTTGCCCTGGATCCGTCCTTCCTCTTCACGCAGGCCACTATCGGGTTTGAACGGCGATTTCCTGGTCAGCGTCAGTGCGAATGCTTCAAGTCCATCGTCTTTGCGGACTGCCCGGCACAACAGCGCGGTGTCTGTTTGCAGCGTGACCCACTGCAGGCTGCCCACGGCATCCGCAGGTAGCGCCGGACAGCTTGCGGAGGACGGAACGGACTGCTGCGCGTACACGGCACTGGACAGCAGCAGCGAGGACAGAGACAGCAGGAGGGAGGGGAACAGGGATGCCTTGAAATTCATTGCGTACTCCGCGAAGTAATGAACAGCGTTGCCATCCATGGGGCACCCATCCATAGAGAATGGGATCGCTTCCTTCCCTGAAAACAAGCATCAAACGTGCCACAGACGGCCCGCGCCGGCTCTGTCCGGCCAGAACGGTTCAGTCGTGATCGTTGCCCAACCATTTGTAGAGGAATCCGCCGATCAGCCCGCCGAGGATCGGCGACAACCAGAACAGCCACAGCTGGCCGATGGCGCCGCTGCCCGCGAATAGCGCCACGCCGGTCGAGCGTGCGGGATTCACTGAAGTATTCGTGACCGGGATGCTGATCAGATGGATCAGGGTCAGGGCCAGACCGATGGCGATCGGGGCGAAACCTGCTGGTGCCCGGGCATGGGTCGCACCCAGGATCACGACCAGGAAGAACGCGGTCAACACCACTTCGCACAGGAACGCTGCGGCGGCGCTGTAGCCGCCGGGCGAAAGCGCATCGTAGCCGTTGCTGGCGAAAGCACCGGCGGCGGCTGGGTCGATGGCGAAGTCCGGCTGGCCGCTGGCGATCTGCAGCAGGATGAATCCCGCAGCGACCGCGCCGATCACCTGCGCAATGATGTAGGGCACCAGATCCTTCGCTGGAAATCGGCCGCCGGCCCACAGCCCGAAACTCACGGCCGGATTGAAATGCGCGCCCGAGATATGGCCGAGGGCATAGGCCCCGGTCAACACGGTCAGACCGAAGGCCAGCGAGACACCGAGCAGACCGATCCCCAGCGGGTTGCCGTCGCCACCGAAGTTGGCCGCCAGCACGGCGCTGCCGCAGCCGCCGAACACCAGCCAGAACGTGCCGAGGAACTCGGCGGTCAGACGTTTCAGCATTTTCATTCTCCTTCACGAAAGCGGAACGGAACGGGACGATCCAGTGCCGGAGGCTGTCGGGCATTGCCGCATCCCGTGGGGAGAGCGCGGTGATGCGACGATCAATCGTCGATGGGCGACGGAATCGGCAGCGACATGACGAACTGCTGGTGGCGCGCCAGCGTTTCCGCATCTTTGGCGCGCATGAAGACATGGATGACCTGGTTCTTGTTGACTTCGATCAGAGTCTCGCGGATCAGTACATTCGGTTCGTTCGGCACTTCGCCGCGATACCACTGCACTTCCCGGCCGTTGAGATTGGTGGCTTCGGCGCGATCGCCGCGACGCGGTTTGAACGGCGATTCCTCGCTGATCGTCAGTGCGAACGCCTCGGAGGCATCGTCGGTGCGAATCGCGCGGCAGAACAACATGGCCGGAACCCGCAACACTTCCCAGCGCAGGGACGCAGCGGTTTCCGCCGGCAGGGTCGGACAATCCGAAAACGAAATCTGGTTGGAGGTCTGCGCGCTGGCGACACCTGTCCACAGCCACATCGCACAGAAAAACCACATCGATACCATCGATTTCACAACAATCCCCTGTGACCGAAAAGGTTGCAGATCCGCATCGCGAACCTGTGTGACTGGATTCCTTTCTGCGGGCCGATGTCGAGCGGGCGTGTCCTTGACTGCGAACTTAAGCCAGCTGCGGCCCAGATTCCAGTGGCAAAACCGATTTTTTCTTGAACAGAGGGCGTATCCGCCGTGTTTCAGTACAACGTTAGAGGCCGAGGATGAATGCCGAAGCATCGGACTTCGGCGTGAACGTGTAATCGTGCCAGCCGCGCGATCTGCACCGCACAGGCCCGTCACCGCTTCAGCGACGGCCAAGAATCAGCTCAAGCACCAGACTGCTGCCGAAGAAACCCAGAACCAGCAGTGCCATCGCGATCAGGGTCCATCGCGCTGCCGTGGCGCCGCGCCAACCGTAACGCCAGCGGCCCATCAGCAGGGCCCCGAACCCCAGCCAGGACAGGACGCTGAACACTGTCTTGTGGGCCAGATCCTGGGCCAGCAGATCTTCGACGAACAGCACGCCCGTCAGCAGCGTGGCGGTCAACAGGATGAAACCGACCGTGATGGTTCTGAACAGCAATGTCTCCAGTTCGACCAGCGGCGGCAGAGCGCGCTGCCATCCGTGCAGCCGACGCTCGCGCAGGGCGCGTTCCTGCAGCCAGAGCAGGATCGCGAGCAGTGCGGCGATCGCGAGCGTGGCGTAGGCCAGAAGCGCGCACCAGGCGTGCAACTGCAGGCGCCAATCCAAGGGCTGCGGGTCCTGGCGGCCGATCCAGCCGTACGCCAGCAGCGTTGTGGCGGCGATCGGAAACACGATCACGCCGAGCGCCGCCATGCGCCCCCGCGCACCCACCAGTACGGTCAGACCCGCCATTCCCAAGCCCACCAGCGACATCGCCGAGAAGAAATGCAGATTGGCGCCGCCAGCGGCGTGCCACGCCTGCACATGGGCTGTGGCGTGCAGCAGAGCCGCCAGGGCAGGGGCGATCCACAGTCCGAAAGGAGCGCCCGGCCCGGCCTGTGCCAACTGTCGCGCGAGCAGTGCTGTGGACAGCAGATACAGGGCCGATGCGATGAGAACGATTGCCATCTCGGCAGTGTCGCATAGGGCGCCGCCTTCCCGCACCGCTTATAATCGCCCTCTTTGACGCAGTGGTCCGCGCCCATGTTCGAGTCCCTTACCCAACGCCTCTCCGGTACCATCGAACGCCTTCGTGGCCGCGGCCGGCTGACCGAGGAAAACATCCGCGAGGCCACCCGAGAGGTGCGAATCGCGCTGCTTGAGGCCGATGTGGCCTTGCCGGTGGTTCAGGCTCTGATCGAACGCATCAAGGTCCGCGCCGTCGGCCAGGAAGTATTGAAGTCGCTCACGCCCGGGCAGGCACTGATCAAGATCGTCCGCGACGAACTTGCGGCAGTGATGGGTTCAGCGGCCTCCGATCTGAATCTCAACGTCCCGGCGCCGGCGATCATCTTGATGGCGGGTCTGCAGGGCGCCGGCAAGACCACGACGGTCGGCAAACTCGCCAAGCACCTGAAGGAAAAACGCAAGAAGAAAGTGATGGTGGTTTCGGCCGACGTCTATCGTCCGGCCGCGATCGAACAGCTCAGGACTCTCGCCGAACAGGTCGAGGTCCTGTTCTTTCCGTCCGATGCGTCGCAGAAGCCCGAAGCCATCGTCCGCGCCGCAGTCGACGATGCGCGCAAATCCTATGTCGACGTACTGATCGTGGACACCGCCGGTCGTCTTGCCATCGACCAGGCCATGATGACCGAGATCAAGGCGCTGCATGCCGCGATCAACCCGGTCGAAACGCTGTTCGTGGTCGATGCGATGACCGGCCAGGACGCTGCGGCGACAGCCAAGGCTTTCAGCGAAGCGCTGCCGTTGACAGGTGTGGTGCTGACCAAGACCGATGGCGATGCCCGCGGCGGCGCGGCGCTCTCCGTGCGTTACATCACCGGCCGGCCGATCAAGTTCATCGGCATCGGCGAGAAGCCCGACGGCCTGGATGT
>JBIITV010000096.1:0-17708 GCA_044340325.1 Lysobacteraceae bacterium | reverse complement strand
GTTGCCGTTTCCGTTGCTGTTGATGTTGTTCTTGCTGTTGTAGGACCGGCTTCAGCCGCGAAGCCCGCAACCCATGATCCACCGCTTCTCCCGCCATCAGGGCAAAAGCCGGCACCTCAGCGCCACACGATGACGATCAATGCGCTCGCGGCGAGGCCACCGGCTTCGCGACTCCCGTCGCTCCACACAAGCGAAAGCGGCGGTTGCCTTTGTGGGAGCGGCTTCAGCCGCGAGCCCGGTCCAAGCACCCATCCAAAACCTGAGGCACGCGTGCGGATCGGAAAGAACGCGCAGCCCAATGGCGCAAAGATAACAATAATTTCAATAACTTATCGAAATCATGAAACATACATTTTCATTTCATTCTGTTTCATTCACGCCCAACGCACCCGCCCTGCGTCCGTCCTGCATCGCCAGCACCGGTGCTCTGAACGCCTGCGATGCAGCTCAGCGCTGCGCCGCTGCAGTACCAGCACTGCAGGGATGATCAAAATTTGATCCCCATGCAGCTCCCAGCCTCGCGTGCGGAGCTGCTGAACACCAACGCTGGGGCGGTTGACTCCGACAACGCAGTTCCCCAGCTCCAACGATGATGAAAATTTCACCATCGATGCAGCTCAGCGCCTCGTGAACGGAGCTGTAGAACACCAACGTCGAGGCTTGTTTCCTCGATGCCGCAGCTCCGGGCTTCAACGACGCTGCATGGCTTCGGATCGATGATGGCTTGGCGGGGAGAAGAGCCGGCCCCGGACTTGATACGGAGCCGGATGAGGGCCACGCTTCGCACAGCGCATCGAAAGCCCGACTTCACGCAGCCAACAGCCTCAATCCGCTACGCATCCACCGCAGCAGCCCCTATCATCCAACCTGATTCAGGCGCCCTTATCACGAGGTGCGCCGCTGCACAGGGGAACCGCACGGATGACACCTGAAGCCCAAGCACGGCAGTTGATCGACGACAAGCTGGCCCAGGCTGGCTGGGTCGTGCAGGACATGAAGCAGCTGAATCTGGCGGCGGGCGCAGGCGTGGCCGTACGCGAATATCCCACCGATACCGGCCCCGCCGATTACGCGCTGTTCGTGGACCGAAACGCCGTGGGCATCATCGAAGCCAAGCGCGACGAGGCCGGCGAAAACATCACCATCGCCGAGCGGCAGTCGGAGCGCTACGCCAACGCCACCCTGAAATGGCGCAAGAACAACACGCCGCTACCGTTCCTGTTCGAAGCCACCGGCCAGATCATCCGCTTCACCGACGGCCGCGACCCCGCGCCGCGTTCGCGCGAGATCTTCCACTTCTTCACGCCCGCGCAGCTCGCAGAATGGCTGGCCCAGCCCGACACCCTGCGTCGGCGTCTCGCCGAGCGCATGCCCGACCTGTCCGTCCGCAACCTGCGCGACTGCCAGGTCAGCGCCGTCCGCGGCCTGGAAACCTCGCTGGCCGCCAATCGCCCGCGCGCGCTGATCCACATGGCCACCGGCGCCGGCAAGACCTTTACTGCCATCACATCGGCCTATCGGCTGCTCAAGTTCGGCGGCGCCAAACGCATCCTGTTCCTGGTCGATACCCGCAACCTCGGCAAACAGGCGCATCAGGAATTCATGGCCTACACGCCGCCGGACGATGCCCGCAAGTTCACCGAACTGTACAACGTGCAGCGGCTCGCATCGCCCAACATCGATCCGCACGCGCAGGTCTGCATCAGCACCATCCAGCGCATGTATTCCATCCTCAGCGGCGAGCCCATCGACGAATCGGCCGAGGATGTCTCGCTCAACGAACTGCAGCAGACCGGCAAGCAGCAGAAGCTGGTGCGCTACAACGCCGCCGTGCCGGTGGAAAGCTTCGATTTCATCATCATCGACGAATGCCACCGCAGCATCTACAACCTGTGGAAGCAGGTGCTGGATTACTTCGACGCGTTTCTGATCGGCCTCACCGCCACCCCGGACAACCGCACGCTCGGGTTTTTCAACCAGAACATCGTCGCCGAATACACCTACGAGCAATCCGTCGCCGACGGCGTCAACGTCGGTTACGACGTGTACGTGATCGACACCGAAATCACCGCCAAGGGTGCCCGCGTCGAAGCGAAGGAGTGGGTGGACCACCGCCACCGCCTTACCCGCAAGAAGCGCTGGGCCGAAACCGAGGACGACACCGTCTACACCGGGCAGCAGTTGGACCGCGCCGTGGTCAATCCCAACCAGATCCGGCTGGTGATCCAGGAGATGAAGCGCGCCGTGGAAACCGTTATCTTTCCCGGCCGCAGGGAAACACCCAAGACTCTGATCTTCGCCAAGACCGACAGTCACGCCGACGACATCATCCACATCGTTCGCGAGGTCTACGGCCAGGGCAATGCGTTCTGCAAGAAAGTCACCTACAAATCAGAAGAAGACCCCGACAGCGTGCTCGCCAGCTTCCGCAACGATTACCACCCGCGCATCGCCGTCACCGTGGACATGATCGCCACCGGCACCGACGTGAAACCGCTGGAAGTGCTGCTGTTCATGCGCGACGTGCGCAGTCGCGGCTATTACGAACAGATGAAGGGCCGCGGCGTGCGCTCGCTCGACGCCGACGGTCTGCAGCGCGTGTCCGGCAGCGCCGACGGCGCCAAGGAACGCTTCGTGCTGATCGACGCCGTGGGCGTGGAGAAGTCGCTTAAGACCGAAAGCCGGCCGCTGGAGAAACTGCCCACGCTCGCCATGAGCAGCCTGCTGCAGGGCGTGGCCATCGGTCACCGCGACGACGATACCGTGCTGTCGCTCGCCAACCGCCTGCTGCGCCTGGCCAAGCATCTCGACACCAAAGCGCAGACCCGCATCGCGGCGCTGGCCGGCGGCGTCACCGTCGGCGGTCTGGGCAAGGCGCTGATCGAAGCGACCAGTCCCGATGCCATCGTCCAGCACGCGCTGGCCACGGCGCAGGCGAACGGCATCACCCGTGACGAAGACAGCCTCACCGCCGCCGAACTGCAGGCCGCGCGCGACGCCCGCGTCGCCGTGGCCTGCCTGCCCTTCGACAACCCCGCGCTGCGCGAGGCCATCGACAACGCGCGTCGCGAACACGAACAGCTGATCGATCACGTCAATCCGGATCAGGTCATTTTTACCGGCTATTCCGCGCAGGCCGAACAGGACGCGCAGCAAGCGATCCAGCGCTTCGCCGACTACATCGCGCAGCACAAGGACGAGATCGAGGCGCTGAGCTTCTTCTACCAGCAGCCGTATCGCCGCCGCGTACTGACCTTCGAGATGATCGAAGACCTGCACGAGCGCCTGAGCAAACCGCCGCTGCTGCTCACCACCGAACGTCTGTGGAGCGCCTACGCGCGCGTGCAGGCCAGCCACGTCGCCGGGGCCGAGCGCAAGCGCCAGCTCACCGACCTCATCGCGCTGGTGCGTTTCGCCATCGGCCTGGACAGCGAGCTGCGGCCCTTCAGCGACCAGGTCGACAAACGCTTCCAGACCTGGATCTTCCGCCACAATGCCCAACGCACAACAGCCTTCACCGCCGAACAGACCGAGTGGTTACGCCTGATGAAAGACCACCTCGCCACCAGCGGCTGCATCACCCGCGACGACTTCGACCTGCCCGGCCTGTCCGCCAAGGGCGGGCTGCAGAAAGTGTGGGCGGTGCTGGGGAATGAACTGGATGGGTTGATGGATGAGATGAATGTGGAGTTGGTGGCGTGAGCAATGATTCTGAGCCACCCTCTTCGTGGCAAACGATAGCCTTTGATGAAGCAGTTGACGTTGTTTCGGATCGTGGGATTAAGATCAAGCAGAAGGACTATCTGACTGAAGGCGACATTCCCGTTGTAGATCAAGGAGAAGAGATTATCGGCGGCTTCACAAACCATGCCGAAGCAAAGATCTTATCGGAATCGCCAATAATTCTATTTGGCGATCATACGCGTCGATTCAAATTCATAAAGTTTCCATTTGCTGTCGGAGCGGATGGCGTAAAACTATTCGCCCCGAATCCGCTGTGGAATCCTGTTTTCTTGTTTCTTCAGCTCGAAAATATAGATCTTGATAATCGCGGCTATGGGCGTCACTACCAGTATCTTCGTAAAGAGCGCTTGGCACTTCCTCCTGCGAAAGAACAAACCCGCATTGTCGAAAAGCTCGAAGAACTGCTCTCCGATTTCGATGACGGCGTGGCCGAACTGAAGGCCGCGCAGACCAAGCTGGTGCGCTATCGGCAATCGCTGCTGAAAGCCGCCGTCGAAGGCGCGCTCACCGCCGAATGGCGCCAGCACAACACACCCGAGGAAACCGGCGCGCAGCTGCTGCAGCGCATCCTCAGCGAACGCCGCGCCCACTGGGAAGCCAAACAACTCGCCAAGTTCGCCGAACAGGGCAAAGCACCGCCCAAAGACTGGCAGAAGAAATACCCGGAGCCGATGCACCCTGATACTCGCGACTTGCCGGAGCTGCCGCAGGGATGGGCGTGGGCGAGTCTGGATCAACTGACAGAGTTCATTACGAGTGGTTCACGCGGATGGGCCGATTACTATTCGGCTGAAGGCGCAGTTTTCATTCGCTCTCAAAACATCAACAAGGACCGACTCGATCTTTCAGATACAGCGTTCGTCACCCCTCCTCGAAACAACGACGGCATACGCGCCATTGTTCAAAAGCATGATCTTCTGCTGACGATTACCGGCGCGAATGTAGGGAAAACGGCATGCGTAGAAATCGCTCTGAACGAAGCGTATGTCAGCCAACACGTCGCACTCATACGCCTTGTTGAAGCGACCTTGGACAATTTCATCCATCTCTATCTGACCTCATCGTCCGGTGGGCGCGGACAGTTGGACAAAGAGGCCTACGGCGCCGGGAAACCAGGATTGAACTTGCAGCAAGTTGGATCAGTACACATACCACTGCCCGGCTGGGCTGAAACATCAAAGCTCATGGACATTCTGAAAACTCAGTTGGAAGCAATTTCAGAACAAAATCACTCCATTGATGAGCTGCTCAAACAATCCACCGCCCAACGCAAAAACATCCTCCGCGCCGCGTTCTCCGGCCAACTGGTGCCGCAGGACCCGAACGACGAGCCCGCCAGCGCGCTGCTGGCGCGCATCCGCGCACAGCGCGAGGCGGATACGGGCGCATCCGCAAACAAGCGCGGCCGCAAGGCCAAGGGGACGGCATGAGCGAGGGACAGGGCGAGCTGATCCTCTACCGCACCGAAGACGGCCGTGCCGAGGTGCAACTGCGCGCCGATGGCGGCACTGCCTGGCTGAGCCAGGCGGACATGGCGGCGCTGTTCGAGACCACCAAGCAGAACATCAGCCTGCACATCCGCAAGCTATTGGCCGAAGGCGAGCTTCCGGAGGATTCAGTTGTCAAGTTTTACTTGACAACTGCCGCCGATGGAAAGCGTTACAAAACAATGCTTTATCGCCTGGACCTGATTCTGGCCGTGGGCTTCCGGGTCCGTTCCCAGCGCGGCACCCAGTTCCGGCGCTGGGCCGGCAGCACCCTGGCCGAATACCTGGTCAAGGGTTTCGTGCTGAACGATGCGCGCCTGAAGGACGCCGAGCGGGCCGATTACTTCGACGAACTGCTGCGCCGCATCCGCGACATTCGCAGTTCCGAGAAGCGCTTCTACCAGAAGCTGCGCGACCTGTTCAAAACCAGCAGCAGCGACTACGACGGCACCGCCAACACCGCCAAGACCTTTTTCGCCACCATCCAGAACAAGCTGGTGTATGCGGTGACCGGCCGCACCGCCGCCGAGCTGATCGTGGCGCGCGCCGATGCCGCCACCGACCACATGGGCCTGAACACCTGGGCCGGCGACCGCCCGCGCAAGGCCGATGCGGTGGTGTCCAAGAATTATCTCGATGCATCGGAACTCGATCAGCTGAACCGGCTGGTCACGATGTTCCTGGACTTCGCCGAAGACCGCGCCGCACGCCGGATCGAAACGCGCATGGCCGACTGGGTCGCCCAGACCGACCGTTTCCTGACTTTCAACGAACGCGATGTGCTGGCCGGTGCGGGACGCATCTCGCGCGAGCAGATGGACACCATCATCGGCGAACGCTACGCGGCGTTCGATGCCCGCCGCCGCACCGACGACGCCTTGTCCGCCGACCGTGAAGCGGACGACGACCTTGAACAACTGCAGTCCGAGGCCAAACGTCTCGTCGCTGGCAAACACACGGACAAACCCTGATCAATGAACAGCAGCACCCTCGTCCAGAAAATCTGGAATTTCTGCCACACCCTGCGCGACGACGGCGTGGGCTACGGCGACTATCTGGAACAGCTGACGTATCTGCTGTTCCTGAAAATGGCGCACGAGTACGCGCAGCCGCCCTACCAGCGCGACACCCACATTCCCGACGGCTACGGCTGGACGCACCTGAAGTCGAAGGTGGGCGAGCCGCTGGAGCGGCATTACGTGAAGACGTTGAACAAGCTGGGCAAGGAAGACGGCATGCTCGGCGCGATCTTCTTCAAGGCGCAGAACAAGATCCAGGACCCGGCCAAGCTGTCGCGGCTGGTGCAGATGATCGACGCCGAGAACTGGGTGGGTATGGACGCCGACACCAAAGGCGATCTGTACGAAGGCCTGCTGCATAAGAACGCCGAAGACACCAAGAGCGGCGCCGGCCAGTACTTCACGCCGCGCGCGCTGATCCAGGCGATGGTGGCGTGCATGCGCCCGCAGCCGATGAAGACCATCGCCGACCCGGCCTGCGGTACCGGCGGCTTTTTCCTGGTCGCCAACGAATGGCTGAGCGGCACCGGCGACTGGCTGAAATCCAATGCGGATTGGCTGGGTTACGAAGCGCCCAAGCTCAATACGAAGCAGAAGGCATTTCTGCGCGACCAGACCTTTCATGGCAAGGAAATCGTCGCCAGTACCCGCCGGCTGTGCCTGATGAATCTGTTCCTGCACAACATCGGCGAACTGGTGGGCGAGCCGTCCGTGGAGCGATCGGACGCGCTGATTTCCGGACCGCAGCAGAAAGTGCATTACGTGCTGGCGAATCCGCCGTTCGGCAAGAAAAGCAGCATGACGATCACTAATGAGGAAGGCGAGGAAGACCGCGACGCGCTGACCTACGAACGTCAGGATTTCTGGGAAACGACATCGAACAAGCAGCTGAATTTCCTGCAGCACATCGTCAGCATGCTGAAAGTCGACGGCAAGGCCGCGGTGGTGCTGCCCGACAACGTGCTGTTCGAGGGCGGCGCGGGCGAGAAGATCCGCCGCAAACTGCTGGAGACCTGCGACGTGCACACCGTGCTGCGCCTGCCGACCGGCATCTTCTACGCCCAGGGCGTGAAAGCGAACGTGGTGTTTTTCGACGCCAAGCGCAAGGACGGCCGCACCCAGACCGAAGGCGTGTGGTTCTACGACCTGCGTACCAACCAGCATTTCACCCTGAAAACGCGGCCGCTGAAACTGGACGACCTGCGCGATTTCATCGCCTGCTACAACCCCGATAACCGTCATGCGCGCAAGGAAACCGAGCGCTTCAAATACTTCAGCTACGACGCGCTGATTGCCCGCGACAAAGCCAGTCTCGATCTGTTCTGGCTGAAGGATGACAGCTTGGACAATCTGGACGATCTGCCGCCGCCGGATGTGCTGCAGCAGGAGATCATCGACCACCTGGAAGCTGCGCTGGCCGCGTTTCGGGATGTGGCGGCGGGGTTGCCGTCGTCGGCGCAAAAAAGATGACGACACATTCAGGTGTCGAGAGCATCGCGGCTTGCGCCGCTCCTACAAGGGCGCGAGCATCGCGGCTCCCGCCACCCACAGAGGCGAGCGCATCGCGGCTGAAGCCGCTCCTACATCGCTACTCACGCTGAAATGACCACACGCAAGATCGAACACGCTGCCATCCACGCCGCCGACGCAGCACCGCTGCTGCCGTCGCTGACGCCGCAGGGCCAGTTGCGTCTGGCGCCTACGCCGGAAGCACTGCCGCTGGCGGCAGCGCTGGCGGAGCGGATCGGGCGCGCCTTCGCCCTGGGCGCGGGGCATGGTTTGCTGCAGTTGGGGGCGGCCGAGGTGGCGACGGCGCTGCCGCCGCTGTGGGCGTACTGGCGGGATTTCGCGGTGCGCTACGTGACGGCGCTGACCGCGACGCCGGAGGGCGGTGCGATCGCGGTGCCGGCGCCCGAGGCGCAGGCGCTGGAGGCCCTGGCGCTGGACGTGCCGCCGATGCGCGGCGCGGAGTATCTGACGCCGGCTGTATTGGCCGCGCTGTGGGCACAGATCGAAGCGGCGGTGCAGCATGAACTGGCTGCTGCCGGCACCTCGCTGCAGGATTTTCTGAAGGCCCGGCACCCGGCCTGGAATCTGGTGGGCCGGGTGCATTTCCACTTGGCCGAGAACCGCCAGGATGCGCTGACGCCGTTCGCGTTTCTCGCCACCTACACCACGCAGCTGTCGGCGCACGGCAAAGCGCAGCACGTGCCGCTGTCGCAGGCGTTGACCGCGTTTTCCGGCCCGCGCAGCAAGGCGCAGCTGCTGTCGCTGCTGTTGCCGGTGCAGCGGGCGGCGGCGCAATGCCCGTGGCTGGCGGAGATGGTGGCGGCGGGCGAGATCTATCACCCGCTGCGCTGGCGGGTGGATGAGGCGGTGGTGTTTCTGCGCGCGCTTCCGGCGCTGGAGGCTGCAGGCATTGTGGTGCGCATGCCCGCCGGCTGGCACCAGGGCCGGCCCAGCCGGCCGCAGGTCAAGGCGACACTGGGCGCCAAACCGCCGTCGGTGCTGGGCATGGGTGCGCTGCTGGATTTCGATATGGCGGTGACGCTGGACGGCGAACCGCTGGACGCAAAGGAGGTGCGCGCACTGCTGGCCAGCGCCGATGAGCTGCAGTGGCTGCGCGGCCGCTGGGTGGCACTGGACCGCAGCCAACTGGCCCGCGTCCTCGCACGCTTCGAGGCCATCGGGCAGGCCGCAGAGGACGGTCTGGCATTCGGCGAGGCGATGCGCCTGTTGGCCGGCGCGCATCTGAACGCCGACGATGCGCCGGACCCCGAATGGTCGGAAGTCGCCGCCGGGCCCTGGCTGAGCGAACTGCTGCGCGGGCTGCGGACGCCCGAGGGGCTGGCAGCCGTCGACCCTGGCAAAGCACTCAACGCCACGCTGCGCCCCTATCAGCAGGCCGGTCTGCGCTGGCTGTATCTGCTGACCCGGCTGGGGCTGGGGGCGTGTCTCGCCGACGACATGGGGCTGGGCAAGACGATCCAGGTCCTGGCGCTGCTGCTGGTGCTGCAGCGCGAGTCCGGGGCGCAGAGCCGCCCCACGCTGTTGGTTGCGCCGGCGTCGCTGTTGGACAACTGGGTGCAGGAAGCGCGACGCTTCGCGCCCTCGCTGAAAGTGCTCGTGGCGCATCCCGCCTTTCAGACGCGCGAAGCACTGCGCATGCTGGATGCCGATCAACTCGCGGCATTCGATCTGGTCATCACCAGTTACGCGACGCTGCCGCGCCTGCCAGCGCTGGTGGAGGCGCGTTGGCGGCTGGCGGTGATCGATGAGGCCCAGGCCATCAAGACGCCCGGCGCCAAACAGACGCGCACGGTCAAACAGCTCAAGGCCGATGCGCGCATCGCGCTGACCGGCACGCCGGTGGAAAACCGTCTTTCCGATCTGTGGTCGATCTTCGACTTCACTGTTCCGGGCCTGCTCGGTTCGCAGCGGGCGTTCGCCGACTACAGCAAGCGGCTCACGCATTACGGATCGCTGCGCGGCTTGGTGGCGCCGTACATCCTGCGCCGCCTCAAGACCGACCGGCGCATCATCACCGATCTGCCGGACAAGACCGAAGTGGTGGCCTGGTGCGGCCTGAGCACGGCGCAGGCGGTGCTTTATCAGCGTGCGGTGGAGGAATTGAAACAGGTGCTAGCGGACAGCGACGATGGCATCGCGCGCAGGGGGCGCGTGCTGACCTTCCTGATGCGCTTCAAGCAGATCTGCAACCATCCTTCGCACTGGCTGGGCGACGGCGTGTGGCGGCCTGCGGACAGCGGCAAGTTCGCGCGGCTGGCGGAGCTGGTGGAGGTGATCGCCGCGCGGCAGGAAAAAGTGCTGGTCTTCACCCAGTTCCAGGAAACCACCGCACCTCTGGCTGCGTTTCTGGGCGGGCTGTTCGGTCGCGAAGGGCTGGTGCTGCACGGCGGCACGCCAGTCGCCAAACGGCGCGAACTTGTGCGCCGTTTCCAGGAACAGGAAGACGTGCCTTTTTTCGTGCTGTCGCTGAAGGCCGGCGGCGCGGGGCTGAATCTCACGGCCGCCAATCACGTGATCCATTTCGATCGCTGGTGGAACCCGGCGGTGGAACAACAGGCGACCGACCGCGCCTACCGGATCGGCCAGCACCGCAATGTGCTGGTGCACAAATTCGTATGCCGTGGCAGCATCGAAGAACGGATCGACGCATTGATCGCCACCAAACAGCAGCTGGCGCAAGACGTGCTGGAAGGCGGCGCGGAAATCAACCTCACCGGGCTGTCCGACCGCGAATTGCTGGATCTGGTGAAACTGGACATTCATGCCATCGAAGAGTGAACGTATGAGCTATATGCGTTGGAAGCCCTATGTGCCAGTGGCCAAGCGCCGGGCGGAGGCAGAGAAGGCTGCCGTCAAAGCCAGGAAAGCGGGCAAGGGCTATGCCCCGGTCACGGTGGTTGGCCGCACCATTGCCAGCACTTTCTGGGGCAAGGCCTGGTGCGACAATCTCGAGGCCTACAGCGATTACGACAATCGCCTGCCGCGCGGCCGCAGCTATGTGCGCAACGGTTCGGTCGTGGATTTGAACATCGAGCCCGGCAGGGTGCTTGCGAAGGTCATGGGGTCCCGCCTTTACAAGGTCGAGATCGATGTGGATTCTGTATCCGCACAGCGCTGGAAGGCATTGGCGAAGGACAGTACCGGCTCGATCGATTCGCTGGTGGCGTTGCTGCAGGGCACGTTTTCCAAAGCGATGATGCAGCGCCTGTGCGAGCCGAGCACCGGGCTGTTCCCATCGCCGAAACAGATTCGTTTCACGTGCTCTTGTCCGGACTGGGCAACGATGTGCAAACACGTCGCAGCGGTGCTTTACGGCGTTGGCGCGCGGCTGGATACGCAGCCGGAGCTGCTGTTCACGCTGCGCAAAGTGGACGCGTCCGAGCTGGTGCGCCAAGCCGCCGAAGCGCCCCTCAATATGGGGCAGCGGCCCACGAAGGCGCGCACGATCGAAGATGCCGCACTGAGCGAACTGTTCGGCATCGAATTGGGCCAGACAACGGACGTGCCGGCGGTCGCACAGAAAAAACCCGGATCGCCTGCAGGCAAGACCGCTTCGATCAAATCGACTGTCGCGGAGAAAATTCCTGCGAAGAAAGCCCCACCCAAGAAAACATCTGTAAAGAAAATTCCTGCAAAGAAAATCCTTGCGAAGAAAACTCCGGCGAAGAAAATTCCTGCAAAAAAGACAGTGCTGAAAAAGACCGTACCCAAGAAGGTATCGAAGACAGCCAGCAGCGTGCGTACGGTCAAATCACCGTCTGCCGCGACAAAGAAAACCGACAGAACATCAGTCAAAACCGCCAAAGGCACGACAAGAGTCAAAGCAGCTGGCCGCGCAAAAGCTGTCGGCAAGCGGCTATGAACGCTTGGCGCGCACCCGTCGATTCATCCGTTTTGGCTCAACGCGCAGTGGTTCAAGACGGGCTGGTTCAAGACGTGCGAGTTCAAGGCACACAACAAAAAAACCGAAGCATGCGCTTCGGTTTTTGCTGTCCCAAGCCGCCGGGGAATATCACACCGCGTCGTCGGCTTCCTTCACCTGCTGCTCCAGCCGCGCTTTCAGGCCGTCGTCGAGTTTGAGCTGACGCGGAGCGGTTATTGGGCAACCACTGGTTGCCCATCTTTCCTGAAGGACGACAGCCTGGACAATCTCGACGACCTGCCGCCGCCGGATGTGCTGCAGCAGGAGATCATCGACCACCTGGAAGCTGCGCTGGCCGCGTTTCGGGATGTGGCGGCGGGGTTGCCGCAGTCGATACCAAGAGAATGACGGCACAGTGAGAAATCAAGCTTTCCTTCTCTCCGCACGCGGGGAGAAGGAATGGCATTACAGAACTACGGCAGGCATCGCTGACGGGGTTGGTGCTGTGCGAGGAGCGCCACTCATCCGGCCTTCGGCCACCTTCTCCCCGCGAGCGGAGAGAAGGAACGGCACTGGGTCGCCGCAGATGTCGCGCTGGCGGGGTTGTGTCGCGACTTGACCAACCATTCGGTTGCTGAAAGCCGTCGCTTCTACCGGGGCAGGCGCTTCGCGGCTTGACCAGCCATCCGTCTGTTGAAAGTCGCCGCGCCTACAGGGGCGACGGCGGGCAGTCGGCTGCTCTGCCTCTCCCTGCGCATTGCGCGAGGACAGGGATCACCATCGGGCTTGCGGACGCCTGCAGCTTCCAGACTCCCCGTAGTAGCATCGTCTGCGTGTCGTGCTGGCCTCGCCCCAATCGACACGATGCTCGAACCGCAACCAGGCAATGCTTCGTCGTACGACAGGAGCCCCGGGATGCCGAATGCCGGCCCCACCTCCTTCATCCATCAGGAGATCGCCATGAACAAAGGAATGCACACGTTACGCACACTCGGCATCGGTCTTGCACTAGCGCTCACCGCATTGGGCAGCGCGCGGGCCACGCCGCCGGTCGACGAATACGGCGGTTATTTCGGCAGGGTCGACTACGCCAGCGGCACCGGTTGGATCATCGGTGCCTACCCAACCTTGGCGGAATGCGATCTGGCGTTGCAGGACCAGATCGTCGGCGACATGGTCCACTTCGGCGATACCGTGGCGTCTGTACTGCCCTGTTTCTCCGTGTCATCGGCCGACGACGCGGCCATCTTGACCGCCGGAGCGATTTTCATAGTCAGCAGCGGCGATGATGATCGAGACGGTGGGGACAAGAAGCGCAAGAAAATAACTCACTAGCAACGCCACCCGATAAACCGGCAATCTAGGGCGCGGTCAGGTCGCAACGGATGTCTGTACTGGCCGCGCCCTACACGTGGCGCTTGAGTTCCGCCACTCGATAAAAAGCCGAAGCTCGCGCTTCGGCTTTTTGGGTATCAGAGCGCTGCACTCACACCGCGCCGTCGGCTTCCTTCACCTGCTGCTCCAGCCGCGCTTTCAGGCCGTCGTCGAGTTTGAGCTGGCGCGCGAGCTCGTCCAGATAAGCGCGCTCCATGAAGTTCTGTTCGTCGGCGGCGAGCAGGCTGGCGAGGTACATCTCCGAGGCCATTTCCGGCGTGGTCGCGGCGCTGGCCACTTCGGCAGGGTCCAGCGGTTTCTGCAGTTCGGCCTGCAGCCATTGGCGGACTTCGGGGGCGGCATCGAGACGGCTGAATTCGCCTTCGATCACCTGACGCTCGCGCTCGTCGACATGGCCGTCGGCTTTGGCGGCAGCGATCAATGCCTTGAGGATGGCCTGGCTGTGGGATTCCAGCTCCGGCGGCGGCAACGCATCGAAGGTCTGCGGCGGGGCGGATGCGGTCACTGAAGCGGCGCCGCTCTGCTGCTGTTTCCACTCCCCGTAGGCCTTGTAGGCCAACGCGCCGACCGCCGCCAGGCCACCGTACATCGCGACCTTGCCGCCCATCTTCCGCGCCTTGCGGTTGCCCAACAGCAGGCCGAGGGCACCGCCGGTCAGCGCGCCTTTGCCGAAATCGCCGCTGATCAGGCCGCCTTTACCGCTCTGCCCGCCGCCAGTCAGGTCGCCGACGCTCTGTTTCGCTGTTTTCAGCAGTTGATCGAGAAAGCCTTGGGTGTTCATTCGCAGTGCTCCGGGGGTGAGGGTGGTTGAATCTTGAAGGATTGAATGCGGACTATGGGCCCGATCGCCCCGCTTCAATCCCCCGGAAGTCATGGTCGCGACACGGCGGGCCAGGATGTTCAGGCAAATACCGGAGATCCGGCGCAAGATATCGGCAGCTTCGCCCTGTTACCACGGTCACGGCAACGCCGCCCGTCATCCGCTACAACACCCGTTCCCCCGACATCGAGGCACGCCCCCATGCCCCAGTCCTTCTTCGTCCTGTTGAGCGCAACCCTGCTGCTCAGCTCCTGCAACGGTACTGTCGGCAGCGAAGGCGTCCAACTGCGCGCCAACAGCAAGGAGCGCGAAGCCCCCGCCGCGCAACGACAAAGAACATCCACATCCCCGGCGACCGCAGCGCCTGCCGCCGAAGCCGCGACCAAACCGCGCATCACCGGCGGCCCGCACCGCGCCACGCAACTGCCGAACCCGCCATTCGTCAGCACCGCATTCGGCACCTTCAACGAACCCTGGGCGATGACCTTCCTGCCCGACGGGCGCCTGCTGATCTCCGAGAAACCCGGCCAACTGCGGTTGTTCAACACGGCGACGAAAACCACCGGCACCGTGACCGGTCTGCCCAGCGTGTCCTACGGCGGCCAGGGCGGGATGGGCGATGTCGTGGTGCATCCGCAGTTCGCCAGCAACCGCTACATCTATTTCAGCTATGCCGAAGCCGGCGCCAACAGCACCCATGGCGCAGTCGTCGCGCGCGCGCAGCTCACGCTGGACGCGAATGGCGGCGGCAGCCTCGGCACCTCGCAGGTGCTCTGGCGGCAGTCGCCGAAAGTGGGAGGCCAGGGGCATTACAGCCACCGCATCGCGTTCGGCGCCGACGGCAAACTCTGGATCACCTCCGGCGACCGTCAGCAGGCCACTCCGGCGCAGGACATGGGCGGCAACCTCGGCAAACTCATCCGCCTCAATGACGACGGCAGCGCGCCCGCCGACAATCCCTTCGCGAATCAGGGCGGTGTTGCCGCGCAAGTGTGGTCGCTCGGCCATCGCAACCCGCTGGGCATCGCCTTTGACGGCACCGGCAAACTCTGGACGCACGAGATGGGTCCCGCCGGCGGCGACGAACTCAATCTGATCGAACGCGGCAGCAACTATGGCTGGCCGATCGTCTCCAACGGCGACAACTACGACGGCAGCGTGATTCCCGACCACCCCACCCGCCCGGAATTCAACGCACCCGAAGCATGGTGGACGCCGGTCATCGCTCCCGCCGGCTTCATCATCTACTCCGGTGACCTGTTCCCGTATTTCAAAGGCCATGGCCTCATCGGCGGCCTCGCCTCGCAGGCATTGGTGCGCATCCAGTTCAACGGCACCACCGGCCGGGAAGCCGAACGTTACGCCATGGGCAAGCGCATCCGCGAAGTGGAACAGGGCCCGGACGGCGCGATCTGGCTGCTTGAAGACGGCGCCGGCGCACGGTTGCTGAAACTCACACCGAAGCCGCTGTAGAGGCCGCCGCGAAGGCATGGTTCGGAAGCCCCGCGTTGCGGGGCTTTTTTGAATTGGACACCCACTTTTTGGGTTTTTTGAATTGGGACACCCACTTTTTTTGCGGGATGCTGAACTGGGACACCCACTTTTTTGCGGCCAAGACGTGGACGCGACCTGTACGCGACATGCGCGACCTGGAGCGCGGGCCGGAAGCGCGGGCTGGACACCCACTATTTGCGGGCGGCCCTGCAACGTCCATCATCATTCGCTCGCGAAACCGCAACGCCTCTATTCGGAATTTCCCTACCGCCGACAGCGTCGTTCACCGACAGTATTCGCCCGTCCATGGTCTTACGCTTCGATCATGGCCCAACCGCGATCACAACTCGTCCAAGCGGATACCGCAGGCACCTTCCACTGCATCCAACGCTGCGTGCGGCGCGCATTCCTGTGCGGCATAGACGGATACACCGGGCAGTCGTTCGAACATCGCAAACAATGGGTACAAGCGCGAATCGCACTGGTCGCCTCCTGCTTCGCCGCCGATGTCCTTGCCTATGCGGTAATGAGCAACCACATGCACATCGTCGTGCATATGGATCCGACGCACGTCGCCACGTGGGACGACGCAGCTGTCGTCGAACGCTGGCTGGCCTTGTTTCCTCCTCGCAACGGCAACCGCGACGACTGCGAGCGCAAGCGGCAGCGTATTCTCGAAGACTTGCCCTATCTGACCAAACTGCGCAGGCGTTTGGGAGATCTTTCGTGGTTGATGCGCTGTCTGGCCGAACCGATCGCCAGACGCGCGAACGCCGAAGATCAATGCAAAGGGCGTTTCTGGGAGGGCCGCTACAAGTGTCAACGCCTGTGCGATGCCCGGGCCGTGCTGGCGGCGATGACCTATGTCGATCTGAATCCCATCCGCGCAGGAATGGTCACGGCACTCGAAGCGTCCGACCACACCAGCGTGCAGCAGCGGATCGAACAGGTGAAACGCAACCCGGCGATTCTGACGCGGCGTCTCATGCCGACATCGGGCTCGCTGCTGCGCTGCCTGCCGATCGACACGAGCGACTACCTGGCGCTCGTCGACTGGACTGGACGGCAGTTGCGCAACGGCAAGCGCGGTGCGATTGCCATCGACGCGCCACACATCCTGAGATCACTGGATCCGGAGGGAAACCGCTGGACCACGCGAGTGAGAGCGGTCGGCTCGGGTTATTGGCGAGTCGTTGGAGACGTGCATGACTTGATGGCCATCGCCCAGCGCATCGGTCAGCGCTGGGTCAAAGGGCTACGCTTGGCGAAGAGCATCGAGCGTATTGGCTAATGCACGTCTTCGCAGCAAAGAGGCCCGCAAGGGAGAATGTCCTGTGGACGATGGCCGACAAATCTCGAATCCAAATCGCTCTGCAGCGAGCATTCGTGCGCGTGCTGCGCTTTGATTGCAATGGAAGGGAATAGTGGGTGTCCTCTGACGCTTCGAGACGCTTCGAGACGCTTCGAGACGCTTCGACGCTTCCGAGACGCTTCCGAGGCCCTCGGCGTCTCGCAGCAGGCCATCACCGCCTACGAGGGCGGGCAGCGCCGGGTGCCGATTTCGACATTGCCGCTGTTGGCCGAGACGCTCGACATCAGCATCGAGGAGTTGATCGGCACGCCGGCCAAGCGCAGCGCACGCAAACGTGGGCCGGCATCGAAGCTGCAACAGCAGCTCGAACGCATCAGCGCATTGCCCAAGGCGCAGCAGCGCTTCGTCATGCAGATGCCCGATACCGTCCTGCAGCAGCAGGGCGGATAAACCCAACGCCCATAACGCACAAGCCCCGCATCAGCGGGGCTTGGCGGCGAATAATAGTGGGTGTCCCCTGACGTTTCTCTCGACGCGCGGGTGCCCGACATAGCGATCGACCCGCTTCAGCCCCGACCTCATCGTGCCACCACGTTGCGCCAAGGCGCGCGCAAGCCGCGACAGGCTCAATGTACTGCCCAGCATCGCCATCCACACCAGCGACCCAAGCACCCGCCGACGGGCGTCGTGTATCTCCCGCAGATGAGTCTGGAAAAACTGCTGTACGATTTTCTCTGCGTGCATGACCGTCTCCGAAACGATTGATCCCGTGACGGAGAAAAAACCGGTCATGCACGCGCTGTTTTCACTGTAGGCTACGCGCAACGCGTTGTTCTGAAAAGCTTTTCTGGGCGAAAAGACGGGAAAACGTCAGGGGTGTCGCGGTCTTCACATTGTTTCAAATTGTTTCGGCAACAATGCGATCTGCGCAATCGTTTCTCCTTCTTCATCAGAAAACTCAACTTCATAAGCATGCTCTGGGTGCAGAAACTCAGCCACGACGACACCTAAGCGGCCTTTATATAGATCATGATCTGGAAGATCG
>JBIITV010000245.1:0-3308 GCA_044340325.1 Lysobacteraceae bacterium | reverse complement strand
TACTTCATCGCCGCTTCCGAAGCCAGCGGACTGTCGCGGTCGATCGCCACCAGCGCATACGAGCACAGCGCCAGCATTTCGAGGCCGAGGTACACCATCACCAGATTGCCGGCGGAGATCAGCAGCATCATGCCGGCCACCGCGAACAGCATCAGCACCGCGACCTCGCCCTTGTACAGGCCTCGCTCGCGCAGAAAAGCCCATGCATACACCAGCGCCAGCGCGCTGACCACGCACACCACCCACTTCAGCACGTCGGCCATGGTGTCGCGGATGAACATGCCGTTGAGCACGGTGCCCTGCCCGCCGACGTCGAGCGCGAGCATCGCTGCGACCACGATCAGCGTGGCGATGCTCAGCGCATGCACGACGCCGCGCCGACGCTCGCTGATGAACAGGTCGAGCAGCAACAGTGCGAACGCGGCGCCCACGAGCACCAGCTCGGGCAGCAGCGGCATCAGATCGGCGGGGGTGACGCTGATTGCAATCATGATGGTCTCAGAGCTTGCTGATCGCCAGCTGGCTGGCAAGTTGGGCGATGGCGGGTTCCATCAGATCGGTCAATGGCTTCGGATACACGCCGAGCAGTAGCACGCCGACGGCGAACACCGACAGCACGACCCATTCGCGCGGATTGATGTCTTCGAGCTCGGCCACGTGCGCATTGCCGACTTCGCCGAAGACGACGCGTTTCACCAGCCACAGGGTATAGGCGGCGCCGATGATCAGCGTGATCGCGGCAAGGAACGCATACATCGGCTTGGCCTGGAAACTCGCCAGAATCACCATGAATTCGCCGACGAAGCCCGAGGTACCCGGAAGGCCCGCGTTGGCCATGGCGAAGAACACCATGAAAGCGGCGAACCATGGCATCACGTTGGCCACGCCGCCGTAATCCTTGATCATGCGGCTGTGCATGCGGTCGTACAGCACGCCGACGCAGGAGAACATCGCGCCGGAGATGAAACCGTGCGACACCATCTGCACCATCGCGCCCTGCATGCCGAGACGGGCGGCTTCGGAATTGCCCGCATCGCGCACCAGCATCAAGGCGATGAAGATGCCCAAGGTGACGAAACCCATGTGCGAGATGGAGGAGTACGCGATCAGTTTCTTCATGTCCTCCTGCACCAGTGCGACCAGACCGACGTAGACCACGGCGATCAGACTCAACGCGATGACCACCCAGGCGAATTCATGGCTGGCGTCGGGCACGATCGGCAGATTGAAGCGCAGGAAACCGTAACCGCCGATCTTCAACATGATCGCGGCCAGGATCACCGAGCCGCCGGTCGGCGCCTCGACGTGAGCGTCCGGCAGCCAGGTATGCACCGGGAACATCGGTACTTTCACCGCGAACGCGACCAGAAACGCGAAGAACAACCACATCTGCTCGCTGGGGCCGAGCGGCAGTGCGTACAGATCCGGCAATTGCCAGCTGCCCGCCTTCAGGTAGAGATAGATCAGCCCGACCAGCATGAACACCGAGCCGAGAAAGGTGTACAGGAAGAATTTCACCGATGCATAGACACGACGTGGGCCGCCCCAGACGCCGATGATGATGAACATCGGAATCAGCATGCCCTCGAAGAACACATAGAACAGCATCGCGTCGACAGCGGCGAACACGCCCACCATCAGGCCTTCGAGGAACAGGAATGCCGCGACGTACTGGTTAACGCGCTTGTCGATCGAGCCCCAGGAACCGATCAGCACGAGCGCTGTAGTCAGCGTGGTCAGCACGATCAGTGCGACCGAAATGCCGTCGGCGCCCAGGTGGTACTGGATGTCGTAGGCCGGGATCCACTCGCGCTGTTCCACGAACTGCAGCATCGAGGTGAAGTAATCGAAACCGGTCAGCAGAAGAATGCTCAGGGCGAACGTCGCCAACGCGACCGTAAGCGCCACCCAGCGAGCGGTCTGCGCGCGCTTGTTGCCGAGCATGAGCGCGACCGCGCCGCCGAGGATCGGCAGCCAGATCAGTATGCTCAGTAGGTGCGTGCTGAGGAGAGGCCAGTGTTGCATCGCGATTCGGTATCCGTCAGTTCGTATCGATTGACATCGAAGGTCAGCGCCAGAACTTGATCAACACGGCCAGCAGAGCGATCAGGCCGAGAATCATCGCGAAGGCGTAGTGGTAGAGGTAGCCGGACTGGGTCCTCCGCAACAGCCCGGAGGCCAGATCGACAACGCGCGCGGTGCCGTTGACGAAGAATCCATCGATCACTTTCTCGTCGTTCCGGCGCGAGAACTTGCCGGCAAGCAAACCACCACCGGCGAAACCGCCGACCCACAGGTCGTCCATGCCGTACTTGTTCTCGAGAATCCGGCGCGCAAGAGCGAGCGGCGGAAACGCGGCGAATTTCGCGGGCAGCCCGGGTTTGATCAGATACATCAGGGTGGCAAGCGCGAAACCGGCGAAAGCCAACCAGAACGCCGGCGCCATGAAACCGTGCAGCGCGAATGCCACTGGCCCATGGAATTCTTCCTTCAACTTGCCGACCACGTCCCTCGCCCCGCTGACGTCGATCGCGCCGAGGAAAAACGGCAGTTGCTGGTGATGGCCGCTCCAGTCCGTGCCGAAAAGCATCGGCCCGACGGTCAGGAAACCGATCGCGACCGACGGGATCGCCAGCAGGATCAGCGGCAGCGTCACGACCCACGGAGATTCATGCGGCTCGTGGGCACCATGGTCATGACCATGACCATGATCGCCGCAGTGCGCATCGTCAGCGTGGCCGTCATGTCCGTGCGTTTCATGGACATGGCGGAAGCGCTCCTCGCCGAAAAAAGTCATGTAAAGCAGGCGGAAACTATAGAAGGAGGTCACGAATGCGCCGAGCAGAACCGCCAGGTACGCATAGTTCGCGACCCAGGTCGGCGATTCGTGTGCATGGTGCGCCACTGCTTCGATAATGGTGTCCTTCGAGTAGAAACCGCTGAAGAACGGCGTGCCGACCAAGGCGAGCGTGCCGATCACACTCGTCCAGAACGTGACCGGCATGTACTTGCGAAGACCGCCCATCTTGCGCATGTCCTGCTCGTGATGCATGCCGATGATCACCGAGCCCGCCGCCAGGAACAGCAGCGCCTTGAAGAAGGCGTGGGTCATCAGGTGGTACACCGCCGCCGAATACGCCGATACGCCCAGGGCGACGGTCATGTAGCCGAGCTGCGACAGCGTCGAATACGCGACCACGCGCTTGATATCGTTCTGGACGATGCCGATAAGCCCGGTGAAAAACGCGGTGGTTGCGCCGATGAACAGCACGAAGGCCAGCGCGGTGTCCGAGAGCTCGAACAGCGGC
>JBIITV010000222.1:0-4728 GCA_044340325.1 Lysobacteraceae bacterium | reverse complement strand
TCGTGCCGATCGCCGGCCTTGGTGTAGCAGTCGTGGATGATCTGCGCGGTCGGATCGGTCGCCCAAGGCACCAGCCGCACCGTGTCCGGATCGGGGCGCAGCAGCATGTCGGCGTCGGAGGGCGAGATCAGGTCGTAGTAGTCGTCGGGATAGTCGCCGGTGACGGTGGTGGCGAAGATGCCTTCGGGCAGCCGGGTGCCGTAATCGTGCGAGAACTTGTCGGCAGGGATGATCTTCCCACGCGCGTTGCCGGTGATGTCCGGTACGAGACATTCGACCTCGGTGATCTGACGATCCTTGAGCCAGCGCAACAGCGCGTGCTCGCCCGGCTGCTGTTCGGGCGCCTTGCGCGCGGCGGCGCGCACCGGCGCAGCCGCGCGCTGGGACTCGGCGGTGCGTTTGGATGCGGTCTTGCGTGGGGGTTTTTTCGGACTCATGCGGTCATCGTACCCGTTGATTGGCGCGTTGGCGGCAGGCATCGCCGAAAGCGCGGAAGATGCCGCAGTAGAAGGCGTTCTCCGCCACGCGCCATTCCGGATGCCACTGCAACGCCAGCAGAAAGCCGTCGCCGTCGCGGCGATAGGCTTCGATCAATCCGTCCGGCGCGGTCGCTTCCACCATCAGGCCCTCGCCGAGATGCGCGACCCCCTGTCCGTGCAGCGAATTGACCATGGCGGTATCGGTACCGGCGATGCGCGCGAGCAGACCGCCCGGCGCCAGCGCGACCGGATGGCTCGGCGCGTATTGCGCATCGAGCGGATCGTCGAGATTCTCGCGATGGTCCATGAAACCTGCGACCTCATGCACTTTCTGATGCAGGCGTCCGCCGAACGCAACGTTGACTTCCTGGAACCCACGGCAGATGGCGAGGATCGGCAGGCCTAGCTCGATGGCCAGTGGAATCAGCGCCAGATTGGTCTCGTCGCGGGCGGGATCGTGGAGATTGCCGGCATAGCTGGGTTCATCGCCGTAGTGGTGCGGCTCGATATTGCTCACCGAACCGGTCAGCAGAATGCCGTCCAGGCCTTCGAGCAGCGGCCGCAGCGGCAGCGTCGGCTGCAGACCGGGAATCAGCAGCGGCAGACAATCGGCGCCGTCGACCACCGCGCGGACATATTTCTCGCCGACCGCCAGAAACGGGTGCGGACCGATCATCTTGCGGTCGGTGGGCAGACCCACCAGCGGCGGCCGTGGCGATGTTGCGGACATGTTCAACGCTCGTGGCGAGGACTCGGGTGCGTCATCCGCACGTTAACCGGCATGTTCGATTTCTGCAACACTCGATCGCCAACCCGACCACTCGAATGCACGCGGCCGGGAAAAAGCATCGACTTTCAGGCGCAAGGCCAGCAATACTGGCAATATGCCCGTTGAGTATTCTTGACGCCTTCCCGCCCACATTGGCAGCTGTCACACTGTTGCCGAGCCCATGCAGACCGCCGACATCATGCCCGCGAGCCTCAGCCCTGAAGATCTTCTTGCACTGCAGCAGACGCCGGACTGCGAGCTGGTCGACCTGATCCTGCCCGATATGAACGGTCTGCTCCGCGGCAAGCGGGTGACCCGCAGCGCACTGGAGAAAGTCTACGAAGACGGCGTCTGTCTGCCGATGTCGCTGATCGCCACCGATATCACCGGCAATACCGTCGAGGAAACCGGTCTGGGCTACGACATCGGCGACGAAGACCGCATCTGCCGCCCGGTGCCGGGCACGCTGCGGCCGGTGCCGTGGTCGCCCAGACCGATGGCGCAGCTGCTGCTGTCGATGGAAGACGCCAATGGCGGCGCGTTCGAGGCCAACCCGCGCGAGGTGCTGAAGCGCGTACTGGACCGCTACGCCGCGCGTGGACTCAAACCGGTGGTCGCGGTGGAACTGGAGTTCTATCTGTTCGACCGCCTGCCCGACGCCCAAGGCCGCCCGCAGCCGCCGATCAATGCCCACACCGGCGCGCGCAACACCAGCACGCAGGTCTACTACATCGAAGACCTCAACGACTTCCATGATTTCATCGACGCTGTCGCCGATGCCTGCCGGATCCAGGGCATTCCGGCCGACACCGCCGTTGCCGAATACGCGCCGGGGCAGTTCGAGATCAACCTCAAGCATCGCGACGACGCCCTGCTGGCCTGCGACGACGCGATCTATCTCAAACGTGCGATCAAGTCGATCGCCCAGAAGCAGGGCCTGCAGGCCAGCTTCATGGCCAAGCCGCTGGTCGATCAGGCCGGCAGCGGCCTGCACATCCACGCCAGCGTGCTGGATGCGAACGGCGACAACATCTTCGCGTGTTCGCCGGATGCGCCTTCGGACACCCTGCGCCACGCCATCGGCGGCCTCCAGCGCAGCGCGCAGGATTGTCTGCTGCTGTTCGCGCCCAACGCCAACAGCTACCGTCGCTTCGTGCTCAATGCCTTCGTGCCGCTCAACGAGGTCTGGGGCTTCAACAACCGCACCGTGGCGATGCGCATCCCGCACAGCGACGAGAAGAACACCCGCATCGAGCATCGTATCGCCGGTGCCGACGCCAATGTCTATCTGGCCACCGCCGCCGTATTGGCCGGGATGCTTGACGGCCTCGAACACGGCTACGACCCCGGCGCGCCGGTCGTGGGCAACGCCTACGAGCAGACCGAGATCCGCATCCCCTACTGGCGGGATTCGATCCGCGACTTCATGGCCAGCGGGTTCATCGCCAACCAGTTCGGCGAGACCTTCCGGCACATCTACGGCCAGCAGAAGTTCAAAGAGCTGCACAGCTTCTACCGCGAAGTGACAACGCTGGAATACGACTGGTATCTGCGGTCGGTCTGATCGGGGCGGACTTCGCATATGGCACGTACGCCCTACCCGCCCAGTTGGTATGCCGCCAGCGTCGAATCGCTGCCTTCGCAACCCGTCCTCACAGGCGACATCGACGCCGATGTCTGCATTCTGGGCGCCGGCTATGTCGGCCTGTCGGCCGCACTGGAGCTTGCCGAGGCCGGCTATCGTGTCGTGGTGCTCGAAGCCGAACGCATCGGCTGGGGGGCTTCGGGCCGCAACGGCGGACAGGTCCTCGCGGGTTTCGGCTGCGGCGAATCCAAACTGGTGTCGCTGGTCGGCCGCGACGACGCCCGCAAGCTCTTCGACTGGTCCGGCGAAGGCATACGTCTGATCCACGAGCGTCGCGCACGTTTCGGCATCGACTGCGACTGGCGCCAAGGCCACACGACCGTGGCGATCAAGCCGCGGCAGATCGTCGAGCTGCAGGCTTGGCAGCATGAACTCGAACGCGATTACGGCTATTCGATGCTGTGGTGGGATCGCGAGCAACTGCGTGCGCAGCTCGACTCGCCGCGCTATCTGGGCGGCCTCTACGACGCCAACGCCGGGCATCTGCATCCACTTAAGTACGTACTGGGTCTGGGCCGAGCCGCAGTCGCGGCCGGCGTGCGGATATTCGAGGCCAGCCCGGTGCTGCGCATGACCCACGGCGCGAAACCGGTGCTGCATTGCCCGCAAGGCACGGTGCGCTGCGATTTCGCGGTGCTTGCCGGCAACGCGCTTGTCAAAGGCGTCGCGCCCGCACTCGATCGCAAGATCATGCCTATCGGCACGTACATCGCCGCGACCGCGCCGCTTGGGCCGGAGCGCGCGCAGGCGCTGATCCGCAATGACATGGCCGTGGCGGATACCAATCGGGCGCTGGATTACTTCCGGCTCAGCAGCGACCACCGGCTGCTGTTCGGTGGTCGTGCCAGCTATTCCAATTTGCAGCCGCCGAATCTGGGCTGGGTGATGGCCCGGCGCATGCGCAAGGTGTTTCCGCAATTGACGGATGTCGAGTTCGAGTATCTTTGGGGAGGCACCGTCGACATCAGCCTGAACCGCGCACCGCACTGGGGCCGGATCGGGTCGAATGTCTACTTCGCGCAGGGCTTTTCAGGCCACGGGGTCGCGGCGACCAATCTTGCCGGTCGAGTCATCGCAGAAGCGATCAGAGGCCAGGGCGAGCGGCTCGATGTGTTCGCGCGCATAGCGCATCATGATTTCCCGGGCGGGCGGGCGCTGCGCACGCCGATGCTGGTCGCCGCAATGGCCTGGTACAAGCTGCGCGATGCCCTGTGGTGAGGGTTGACGCGTCTGAGGCCATCAGCGCTTCCAGGCGCATGTGTCATTGCAAGAGGCTCTTCCTTGTCCACAGCGGGCCATGCCGCTAGAATCGGCGGTCACGAATACGGCTGGAGGCCGGGGTCGGGAAAGAAACAAGGCGAACGGAGAGGTGTCCGAGTGGTTGAAGGAGCACGCCTGGAAAGTGTGTAAGCGTCTAAACCGCGCTTCGGGGGTTCGAATCCCCCTCTCTCCGCCAGTTTCAAAAACCAGTGGTCTTCGACGCGGCGCCGAGATCTGGCGACATGTTGGAGAGGGGGTGAGAACCCCTGCGGGTTCGACAGATCGGCAGGAATGCCGATCTGCACGGCGAAGCCGCCCGGAGGGGTGAGGTGGGAGTTTGCGCGGCATGCCGCGCGCCACCGAACGCCAGCGTGTGAGCGCTGGCGGGATAGGTACATGGATGTACCGAGTGCATCCCCTCTCTCCGCCAGTTTCAAAGCGTCGATGACGCAACGTCTATGGTGGCCCCGTCGGCCCCTCGCGACGCTAGATCGAAAACCCCGCCAGGGCCGGAAGGCAGCAACGGTATCGGTCGATGCGGGTGCCGAGGTCAGCCGGCGGGGCCATCGCCATTT
>JBIITV010000095.1:0-17948 GCA_044340325.1 Lysobacteraceae bacterium | reverse complement strand
CTCCCCCAACCCCTCTCCCGAGGGGAGAGGGGAGCGAAGCAGCGGCGGTTTTCAACAACCGAATGGTTGATCAAGTCGCGACAGACGCGCGGCACGACGCCTCCGACCATCAGGTCGCGACTTCCGTCGCTCCTAGAAAAGCCACTCATGACTGACCCGCTGCCCGAGCATCTGCTTCCAGGCCGCGCCGCACCGCTGGGTGCGCATGTCGTCGATGGCGGCATACAGTTCGCCGTGTTTTCGCAGCGCGCCAAACAGATCGAACTCTGCATTTTCGACGACAGCGGAACACGCGAGCTCAAGCGCTACGCGCTGCTGCCCACCGAGGACAGCGTGTTCTCCGGCGTGCTGCCGGATGCCAAACCCGGGCTGATCTACGGCTACCGCGCTTACGGCAGCTACAAGCCGGAGTCCGGCTACCGCTTCAATCCGCACAAACTGCTGCTGGATCCGTACGCACGCGATATCGTCGGCCACTTCGAATGGCGCCCCGAACACTTCGCCTACGTGCATGGCCACCCCGAGGGCGCGCGCGTCCTCGACACCCGCGACAACGCCGCATTCGCGCTGAAGTCGCGCGTGACTTCACCGCTGTCGCCTGCAACGCGCATGGCACAGCACCCGCGCCGGCCGCTGTCGGAAGTGATTCTCTACGAGCTGCACGTCAAAGGCTTCACGATGACGCTGCCCGGCATTCCCGACGCGCTGCGTGGCACCTATGCGGGGCTGGCGCATCCGGCGGCGATTGCGCATCTGAAACGCCTCGGCGTGACCACGCTGTCGCTGCTGCCGGTGCACACCGCGATCGACGAACAGCATCTCAGCGACCGCAGCCTGAGCAACTACTGGGGCTACAACACCATCGGTTTCTTCTGTCCGGATGCGCGCTACGCCGCGTCGCGTCGCAGCGGCGACAGCAGCATCGGCAGCGTCATCGAAGAATTCCGCGCGATGGTCGCGAACCTGCAGGCCGAAGGTTTCGAAGTGGTGCTCGACGTGGTGTTCAACCACACAGCAGAAGCCGACGAGAACGGGCCGACGATCAGTTTCCGCGGCCTCGACAACCCGAGCTGGTATCGATTGAGAACCGACGACCGCAGCCGCTACGAAAACGCCAGCGGCTGCGGCAACACCCTGCGTCTGATCCATCCGCGCGTCACCCAGTTCGTACTGGATGCGCTGCGCTACTGGGTCGAAGTGATGGGCGTCGACGGCTTCCGCTTCGATCTCGCGCCCACGCTGGGGCGCACGCGTCAGGGCTTCGATCCATCGGCGCCGTTCTGGGTCGCGCTGCGCCAGGACCCGACGCTGTCGCAGGTGCATCTGATCGCCGAACCCTGGGATCTGGGCCACGACGGCTATCAGCTCGGCCACCTGCCCGGCCGTTTCCTCGAATGGAACGACCGCTTCCGCGACGGCGTGCGCAGCTATTGGCTGGGCCACGACGCGCATCACGGCAAAGCGATCGGTCGCAGCGAATTCGCGCGCCGCTTCACCGCCTCCAGCGACCTCTTCCATCACGGCCACCGCCTGCCCGCCGCCAGCGTCAATTTCATCGCCGCCCACGACGGCCGCACGCTCACCGATGTCGTGACCTGGCGCGACAAGCACAATCTCGCCAACGGCGAGCACAACCGCGATGGTCACTCGCACGAGATCTCCGCGAATTTCGGCATCGAAGGCCCCAGCGATCATCCGCTGGTGATCGACATCCGCCGTCGCGTGCGCCGCGCACTACTCGCCACGACCCTGCTCGCACAGGGCACGCCGATGCTCTGCGCCGGCGACGAGTTCGGCAACAGCCAGGACGGCAACAACAACGCCTATTGCCAGGACAACGAGACCGGTTGGTTGGACTGGCGTGCGGCGGACCGGGAAGCAGCCGGCGACGACGACATCGATTTCGTCGCATCGCTCATCGCGCTGCGCCGCGAAGACCCGCTGCTGCGCCATCCGCGCTGGTTCGCGACCGCGCCCGACGCGCACGAACCCGCCCTGCACTGGCTGCGGCCCGATGGCGAAGCGATGCAGGTCGACGACTGGCACGATGCGCAGGCGCACGCCTTCGCCTGCCAGCTCGCCGCCGACGCCGCATCGCCACCGCGCTGGTGCATCGTCTTCAACCCCGGCGCGCAGCCCGCACGCTTCCGCCTGCCGCACGGCCCATGGCGGCTTGCGGTGGACAGCAGCGGCACGCTTGCGCAGGGCGACGCCCGCATGTTCGATGCCCCCATGTTCGACGCCCACACGATCGAAGTCCCATTCCGCACGCTGCTGCTGTTGCGCCGCGATACGCATCCCCAGGAGATACACCGCTCATGATCGATCTCGATCAACGCTCGGCAGGCGTGCTGCTGCACGTGACTTCATTGCCCGGCCCGCACGGCATCGGCGACTTCGGCCCCGATGCGTATCGCTTCGTCGACTGGCTGCAGTCGGCCGGGCAGCGCGTCTGGCAATGGCTGCCCACCAACCCCATCGGCCCCGGCAACTCGCCGTACCAAAGCGTGTCCGCGTTCGCCGGCAGCCCGCTGATGGTCGCGCTGGAGCCGCTGATCGCCGCCGGCTGGCTGGCCGCGCCGACGCTGCCCGAGGGCGGCTTCGATCCGCATCGCGTCGACTTCAGCCGCATCATCGGCTGGCGCCAGCACCAACTGCGCAGCGCCTACGCGGGTTTCGTCGCGAAGCGCGATGCCGGCGAACACGCCGCGTTGGCGCAGTGGGCCGCAGAGCAGACCGACTGGCTGGACGACTACACCCTGTTCATGGCCCTGGAAACCGCGCATGACGGCGCGCCCTGGTGGATGTGGTCCGCGCCGCTGCGCACGCGCAACGCCGCCGCATTGGCCGCCGCACGCAAACAGCACGCGGACGAAATCGGCTTCTGGGCGTTCGTGCAGTGGTGTTTCGATACCCAGGCGCATGCACTCAAGCAATACGCGAACGAACGCGACGTCGCGATCATGGGCGACCTGCCGATCTTCATCGCCCACCACAGCGCCGACTGCTGGTCGCGCCCCGATCTGTACATGCTCGACGATGCGCATCAGCCCACCTCGGTCGCCGGCTGCCCGCCGGACGCGATGGCCCCCACCGGACAACGCTGGGGCAATCCGCTGTATCGCTGGGACTTGATGGCGAAAGAAGACTTCGCGTGGTGGGCCGCGCGTCTCCGCCGCGCGCTGAGCCAGGCCGACGTGTTCCGCATCGACCACTTCCGCGGCTTCGCCGGTTACTACGACATCCCCGCAAGCTGCCCCACCGCCGAAGAAGGCGAATGGATGCCCGGCCCCGGCAAAGCCGTCTTCGACGCGATCGAACGCGTGCTCGGCCCGCTTCCGATCATCGCCGAAGACCTCGGCCTGATCACCCCGGACGTGATCGAACTGCGCGACAGCTGCGGCTTCCCCGGCATGAAGATCCTGCAGTTCGGCTTCGGCACCGACGCCAGCGACGACTTCCTGCCGCACAACTGGGGCCGCAACTTCGTCGCCTACACCGGCACCCACGACAACCACACCGTGCGCGGCTGGTGGGACACCGCCAACGAACACGAACGCGCCTATGCGGGAAGCTATTTACCCGCACACCAGAGCGATGTGCACTGGGCGATGATTCGGGCGTGCTGCAACTCTGTGGCCAATATGGCGGTGTGTCAGTTGCAGGATGTGTTGGGGTTGGGGCTCGAGCATCGGATGAATACCCCCGGCACCGTTGGTGATCACAATTGGACTTGGCGGTTTGAGTGGGGAATGGTGGATTCAGAGGCGACGAGGGTGTTGGGGTTGATTACTGGGGCTAGTGGGCGGGGGGAGTTTGGGTTGGTGGGGTTGCCATAGAGGACGCTTTAGCGGAACGGATTTTCGATTGATAAAATCTTTCACAAGAGCGTCGGGAAACCGGCGCTTTTTTGTGGGCGTGGCTTTAGGTGGAATGGTGTTGTGTGCGATTTGTGGAAGGATTGATTGTGGCTATTGACACTGACAAATTCCGATGGCAGATTCGACGCATAGTCGCGTTTTGTAAGTCTCAAGCTATTTGCATGGACAGGACGACAGGGGAAAACGACGATGTCTATTGATCGCTCGGGGTGAGCGGACACATTCGGTATAAATCAAGGGCAAAGCAGGGTCGATGATGCGCATGCGCCGACTCATGGCGAAGCCTGCGCGTTCGAATTAGCTGTTGAGGCGAAGTGTGGGGATAGCATCACGACTCCGCGCATGAGCTCTCGTGGCTGCAGGCGTAAAGGATACAAAGAGCAAAACAAGCACTTGTGCAGGCTATAAACAGCGATCTTCTTAAATCGTAGCCGATCTCACAACAGAATACTCCGGAGATAAGCATGAACAGCGAAAGCTCATTTAGCGATGATATTGCATCTCATCAAATGGAAATGCAGCTTAGCGCCGCGCTAACAGATATTGCTCCATTAGGACCGATTGCACATGAAGACATTCCCCACGCTCTTCATTCCATAATAATCGAGCCCCAAGTGGAAGCATTCCGATACCGCGCACTAGATGGTGCTCTTATTATCACAGGCAGAAAGGGGTCAGGAAAATCAGCCTTGCTGTCAAACACAGTCATTGAAGGAATAAGAACCGAAGAAGATCGAATTGAGTTTGGAAAATCCTTTATCTTCCATATGAAAACATGGGAACCATTTTTTCAAATAGTTCGTCAAGTAACTAGCAGAATGCCTGACGATTCTGTACCAATCGACCTCATACCTATCGAGATGTTGGAACAAAAATGGAATGACGCCTTGTGGGATAGGATAATCCTCTATTTTTCGAATTTTTCGAATGAGCCCGCCCTTAAAGCTTCCCTTACAAACGTCGTAAGGTATATAGAAGCTGACGAGCCGTTCCAAGGTGGCGCAGAAAAATATGCAGAGCACCTATTCCGAGAAGCAAAAAATGACGTAATCCGACTGCTCGATTCAAATGGTTCTAAATTCTATTTTCTGTGCGACTCTCTTGAAAAGTATCCTGTTCGGCACGCACTTTTTAAACCAGTAATAGGCGGAATGTTTCGCGCTCTGACAAACCTATCCTTGTCATCACCACGGATGAAGGTATCTTTCTGCGTGCCAGAAGAAATGTCACCGGATCTTTTGGAGGGCAGCGAAAATGTATTAAAAGACTGGGGTAGCGCGCACAGGATTAGATGGAAACCCATGGAGTTATTAAGGGTAGTAGCCCACAGATACAGACTGCTAGTTCGCGTCCGCGACAGAGACGTGTATGAACAAATTGCTGAATTTGACCTTTCACGGCGCGAAGGGGTTCATTCAATTTTTGACCGATTGTTGCCGAATAAAACCAACAACAGGCTTGGCGAAATCGAAGACCCGTTGGCATATGTGATTCGGCACACTCAGCTTTTGCCAAGACACGCCCTGATGATCTTTAATCACATGCTTTCTAGGGCAAAGTCAGACTCTGGTGGGTGGCGTCGAATTTCAGATGAAGCAATGCGAGAGGGAGTTGGAGAGGCCGAAGAACTTATTGCAAGGCATATACTAAAACCTTATTTGTCGAAATACCCAAGACTTCTCGACGCATGCGCAGACATTCTCCCCGATCTAAATCCAATATGCAGCAACTCTGATTTAGCTAAAATAGGCCGGAGGTTCAAAAGCAGACATGAGGAAGAGATTACAAATGTATGGAAAACATTGTACCTAATGGGCGTATTAGGAAGGGTTGTCGATGCGCCAACCTCTGAAGTGCCACCTGAAATGAGATCAGCACGGTACTGTTTCGGCGAGTTTGTTTTCAATGGCGCTCCCAGCCTTGGCCTAGCAACTGACCAAACTTACTGCTTCCACCCTGTTTTCACTCGGTTTTTCAGAATCCCTCGGAGAGACACCGATGACAAGCGCGTAGTCTACCCAGCCAATACCGAAATGGTGGTATTAAGGTGAGCTCCGGAAGAAAGCTCGTGCCGCATAATTTCATGCGATTATTTCCCGTTTTTTTCGCCATTCTGGTCATAGCGATTTCGGTACTTTTAGCGCATATATCATGTGACCCAAAAATGATAGAGCGCGGAGGAGCATTAATCTCTGCGTGCTGCTCCCTCTATGTCATCTATTTGCTGGCCTATGACTTGCGAATTGAGGAGGAAAATAATATAGAACATCACCGACAAAAACCGGATCTGGATGAAGCCAATCCTGTTCATAGAACGGCAATAAAATTAATGGCATCTGCAGAGACACGGCATTTGCGAGAACTGAGAGAAAATCGATTTAACTTGGCTCTCTTGAATGCAGTAGCAGCATCTCTTGGTGAAATTATTCATGGTTTCGGCAGTATTTTTTATAATTTTGCACTAGCTTTTTTTTAACGGATTCGCGAGAACTAAGGACACCCACTGATTTAAGTGAGAAAGACCGGGACACCCACTTTCTCGCGTCAATTTCTCGCGTCATTCCAGCCCCCTGATGCAAGGGATTTGCCAAGCCGGATGTAGGGATATTCCGATTTGTGGGTGTCCTAACGTCCACTTTCAAAAAGTTCATACTTACATGGCAGTCAACTATGCAAACCCACTTTCTACCAAGGCCGTTGTCTAGTTTTCGCAGTCCAGATAAAGATGCAAGAGTATTGTATTCAATCGCAGACCCGATCAGGTCCGTGATATTTATACATGGATATTCCGGCAATGCGACCATTACTTGGAACAATTTCCAAGGACTTCTTCCTGGTCGAGTTGGATTTCAGAGAAGCGATATTTTTTTTACGGGTATGATGGAATCAGATCGGACATATACTCAAGCGCCGCAACGTTCAGATACTTTCTTGACAGAATTTTCTTACAAACCGAATCTGTCACTTCGACTGCACCGCCATCGATATCCCCGCGCAAAGAGTATAAAGAAGTTGTAATCGTTGCTCATTCATTGGGCGCAGTAATTGCCAGAAGAGCACTTTTGGATGCGATAAGTGAGGGTAAGAACTGGCCCAACAAAGTATCTCTAATTTTGTATGCGCCTGCCCACAATGGAGCCAACATTGTCAACCTGATTTCCGACACAATTTCCGGCTGGCCGTTAGGGGCGGCAATCGGAAGTATGATTAAATTCAAATCGCCATTAATCAACCAATTGAAGCCGGGATCAAAGGATCTTCTAAAGCTTTCAACTGATACACAGGAAAAGATAGATGCTGGCTTCAGCGCATGCCTGATTGCAAAGAAAGTTTTTATTGCGCAGTTAGAAAATGTCGTGGAAAACCAAGTTTTTTGCAAAGATCCACCACCTAAAAGCATTCCAGGGACCACACACGTTTCAATATGTAAGCCAAGGATTAGCTTCCTTGCGCCGCTGTATGAACTGGAAGAATGTATATGATTCCCTACGAAACAAATGTCGCCGACTTGATCGAAATGTATTCTCATGATCGGAATATATTTTGGATCATCGAAGATGTCGGGAAGGGAAGGGGGCCTCACCTCGAAGCTATAAAAAATCTTCAGCAAATGAAACAAATCCCAGAAAAGAAAGTCTATTATGATTTTTTGCGGGAGACTTTCCACGACTTGGATCGCGCCTTGAATGCGATCTCTACGTTCGAGATCGCCGCCATGGGCGGACTTTGGGGTAAGCCTCGCCTGACTCAAGTAGAAATTGAAATTTACAATTTTCTCAACAATAGTTATTTGAAATATTACTACGAAACACTTAGTCCGAAACGATTGCCCCAACTATTTAGGCTTAGACTTGAAGCGAACCCGGGAGTTCCGACATTTGAAACCTCTGAAAATACACAGCAGGGCTTATTTTCATATATAGAAAATGACGCTTGGTTTTCAAACGAAATTGGAAAAATTGATTTTTTGCACGATCCTAGGCTTCTAATTAGCTACAGCTCAAATTTAAATGACGAAGAGGAATTCCTGAAAAATATTGCTACGTACACAAACCACCAGACAGAATGCATAGAGATAGAGATATTAAGAATTCTTGAATATTTTGCAGATTTTAGTGACTGTCTATCGCTATTTTCGTACAACAATTTGATACAGTCTGCAGTATGGCACAGACACGAATCCATATTTAGGGACGGGATAATAGAAACGTATCTCGACTTAATCATGAGGAAAATGTCGAGTTGGGAATTCTCAACTAAAGAAGGATTTCACTTTATTTTTGAGGATCATCTTCTTCAGCGGCACTCGGCATTCTTGAACCTGTATAACGGTAGTTACGAACCTCCCCTGAAAATTCTCATGAAAAGATTGCGGTTAATCCCTGAACGCGAACTGGCAGATGGTTCTCTGTGAATGACACCAGCGGGTTAATCAGCACGCGATGCCAGGACACCCACAATTCTGCGTAAGCGTCCGCCCACCCCACATTCAATCCGTTGTGGCAATAGCCCAGGGGCGCAGCCTTTCCAAGCCGGAAAGGCGAGATGTCGAAGCAATCGAAGGGAAGGTGACCAGCCATGCGACCACATGCGGTCGGTTGAAGCTCAGCCGCCGCGCAACCCATCCAGGTCGCTCGGCATCAACTGCCGATAGTGCATCACGGTCAGGACTTCGATGCGGTCGGCTTGGATGCGATAGATCAGTCGATACGGCCGCTCCAACAGTTCGCGGATATCCGCATCGGCATACTGCGACAATCGTTTGCCCAGCAACGGCGGCTGTTCCAGCTCAAGCGAACGACGGATCAAGCGGATCGCCATCTCACGCCCCGCATTGGGCGAGTCCTTTGCGGCTACGCTTCGATTTCGCGTAGCCGCAGTCTCGCATCCGGCGTCCAGAACACATTCATTCGGACAGCATGAACTCTTTGAGCAGCGCTTCGGCAGGGATCAATTGCCCGACATCCGCCTGCGCCAAACCACGGTCGATCGCGCGATGCAGTGCGGCTTCATAGATCAACTCGTTCCAACCCGCTGATTCCGGCAGGCTGTCGATCAACTTGTGCGCTTCTTGTTTGAACACGACGGACATGGGTGGGCTCCAGCTCTCGGTCTTCTGCATTCTACCCCCATGCCAGCCGCGTCCACATCAGGACGCCCCTATCATCGCGAATCAGGACACCCAGAGTTCTGTTCTGCCCCGCCCGCCAAAAACAGCAAAGGCACTGCCGCCGCAGTGCCTTTCGTTGATCAAATCCAAATCTCCACCACACAGCATCCTCCCGCCTCGGCCGTCATGACTCCGCACACGCACCTTCACCCAGCCCCAGCCAACCTCGCCGCAAGCCCGACCCCCTTCAGCCACGCCTGCCCCATGCGCTCTGCGATCTCGATCATGTCGTCCACTTCGCCGATCACGCGCCAGTAACCAGAACCCACCGCCTTCACCCGCGTCGCCCACCGTTCGGGCCGATGCTCCAGCGTTTGCAGCACCGAAGGCATGTTGGTTGCGATGCGCCCCTTCTTGCCCGGCGCGAGCTGCCTTCCGGTCCATTCCAACAGCTGCAGATAACCCGCCGTCGTCACCGATGCGGCATGGGCGATCGAACCTGCAATCGGCATCATGCGCTGATCGAATATTCGCTGGTCACGTTTCGCATCCGCGATCCTCTGCTTCACGCTGGTATGCCGCGACCCTTGCAAGGTTTTGTCGATACCCGTGCGGATCGGATTGAGATCGACATACGCCATCGCCGCCAGCAGCGCGCGCTCGTCGCACAGCAGCTGCGACTTGAAGCGACCTTCCCAGAATCGCCCTGTGCAGCCGTCTTCACGGTTGGCGCGCCGTGCGATGGGCTCGGCGAGACAGCGCATGAACCATGACAGGCTGCCGAGCCGGGCACGGATCAAAACCATGCGCATGGGATTCGAGATCAGTCTCAGGCGTTTGTGCGAGCGCGCTGCATCCGTATCCTCGCGCGGCGGGAACAGGCGAACCCAGCGTTCAGCAACACCTTCATCCGACCAGTCAGAAACCTGTACCGGCTGGATTTGAACGACGAGATGCAGATGGTTGCTCATCACCGCAAGACCGAGACCGGGACACCCACAATTCTGCGTAAGCGTCCGCCTTCCATCCGTTGTGGCAAAAGCCCAGGCTCGCAGCCTTTCCAAGCCAGAGAGGCGAGAGGTCGAAGCAAGCGAAGGTGACCAGCAATGCGACCAGATGCGGTCGGTTGCAGCTCAGCCGCCGCGCAACCCGTCCAGGTCGCTCGGCATCAACTGCCGATAGTGCATCACCGTCAGGATTTCGAAAACGCGAATCAGGACACCCACAGTTCTGCCCCGCCCGCCAAAAACAGCAAAGGCACTGCCGCCGCAGTGCCCTTTGTTCATCAAGCCCAAACATCCACCCACACACCCCACCCCGCTTCGGCCGCCATGCTTCCGCACACGCACATTCACCCAGACCCGTCCAACCTCGCCGCAAGCCCAATCCCCTTCAGCCACGCCTGCCCCATGCGCTCTGCGATCTCGATCAAGTCGTCCACTTCGCCGATCACGCGCCAGTACCCAGAACCGACCGCCTTCACCCGCGTCGCCCACCGTTCGGGCCGATGCTCCAGCGTTTGCAGCACCGAAGGCATGTCGATTGCGATGCGCCCCTTCTTGCCCGGCGCGAGCTGCCTTCCGGTCCATTCCAACAGCTGCAGATAATCCGCCGTCGTCACCGATGCGGCATGGTCGATCGAACCTGCAATCGGCATCATGCGCTGATCGAATATTCGCTGGTCGCGTTTCGCATCCGCAATCCTCTGCTTCACGCTGGTATGCCGCGATCCTTGCAAGGTTTTGGCGATACCCGCACGGATCGGATTGAGATCGACATACGCCATCGCCGCCAGCAGCGCGCGTTCGTCGCACAGCAGCTGAGACTTGAAGCGGCCTTCCCAGAATCGTCCGGTGCAGCTGTCTTCACGGTTGGCGCGTCGTGCGATGGGCTCGGCGAGACAGCGCATGAACCACGACAGGCTGCCGAGCCGGGCACGGATCAAAACCATGCGCATGGGATTCGAGATCAGTCTCAGGCGTTTGTGCGAGCGCGCTGCATCCGTATCCTCGCGCGGCGGGAACAGGCGAACCCAGCGTTCGGCAACATCTTCATCCGACCAGCCAGAAACCTGTGCCGGGTCGATTTGAACGACGAGATGCAGATGGTTGCTCATCACCGCATATGCATGCACGGCGACCGCGAAGCACTCCGCCAAGCGCTGGATGCGGTCTTCGACCCACGCTTTGCGATGCTCGAACGACCGCCCGGTGTACTGGTCGACGCCGCACAGGAACGCGCGGCGCACGCAGCGCTGCACGCAGTGGAACCTGCCGCCGGTTCCGGGCGGGATGAACTGTGATCGGGCCTGGGTCATGCATTGATGATGCTGGCGGCTGCAGCATTGCGTTATCGGAAAAGTCTGAATTCTGGGTGGGGGTTCTCCGAATTTCGGGAAATGTGGGTGTCCCGAAGAATGTGTCTTCGTAAGATCTTGAATCGATTGGTCGGGAAGACAGGATTCGAACCCGCCCATCGCGATACCGAGTCGCCAGTGAAAATGATGCCGCGCGGGCGGCTGACGCACTCGCCGCTGATCGGGCAACAAAAAAGCCGATACGAGGCCGGCTTTGACATGAAGCAATTGGTCGGGGAGACAGGATTCGAACCCGCCCCAAGCGATACCAGGGCGCCGGTGAAATGATGCCGCGCGTGCGGCTGATGGACTCACCGCCGGCCCGACAACAAAAAAGCCGACACGGCGTTCGGCTTTTTGATCATGCAGATTGGTCGGGGAGACAGGATTCGAACCCGCCCCATGCGATACCAGGGCGCCGGTGAAATGATGCCGCGCGTGCGGCTGATGGACTCACCGCCCGGCCCGACAACAAAAAAGCCGACACGGCGTTCGGCTTTTTGATCATGCAGATTGGTCGGGGAGACAGGATTCGAACCTGCGACCTCTACGTCCCGAACGTAGCGCTCTACCAGACTGAGCTACACCCCGACATTGCAGCCGGTCATTCTAGGGACTCGCCTTCCGCCCGGCAACCCCGGAAGGCGGTTCAGGGTAGGAAAGCCGCGTTTCGGGGTGTGCGACACGGTCGGGATGGGGCCGCCGGCCCCGCCCAGCCGGTAAACTTGCCCGCATCTGCTGCATGCCCTGGAGCCTCACTTGATCAAGCCGCGTACCCCGCCTGGCGTCCTCGAACTGCTGCCGCGCGACCAGATCGCGTTCCAGCGGATGCTGGACACCATCCGCCGCACCTTCGAGCGCTTCGGCTTCCTGCCAGTGGAAACGCCGGTGATGGAGCTGTCCGAGGTGCTGTTGACCAAGTCCGGCGGCGAAACCGAGCGTCAGGTGTATTTCGTGCAGTCGACCGGTGCACTGGAGAAGGAGCGGGAGGGATCGTCGCGGCATGCGGTACCCGAAATGGCCCTGCGCTTCGATCTCACCGTGCCGCTGGCCCGTTACGTGGCCGAACATGAACACGATCTCGCCTTCCCGTTCCGCCGCTACCAGATGCAGCGCGTGTATCGCGGCGAGCGCGCGCAGCGCGGCCGGTTCCGCGAGTTCTACCAGTGCGATATCGACGTGATCGGCAAGGACGCGCTGAGCACCCGTCACGATGCCGAAATCCCGGCGGTGATCGCCTCGGTGTTCGAGTCGCTAGCGATCGGCGAATTCACCATCCAGTTCAATCACCGAAAACTGCTGCGCGGCTTTTTCGAGGGCCTGGACATCGGCGAGGGCGAGCGTCAGGCCGCAGTGCTGCGCGAGATCGACAAGCTCGACAAGCGCGGCGAGTCGGCGGTGCGCGAGACGCTGATCGGCGAGGGCTTCGCGCTTGCGCCGGACGTTGCCGATACGCTGCTCGCGTTCTCGCGCGTGCGCGCCACCGGCCACGATGCGGCGCAGACCGCGCTGGATGCGCTGGGTGCGGGCACAGCATTGTTCGAGGAAGGTCGCAGTGAATTGCGTGAGGTATTGCGCCAGCTGCGCGCGCTGGGTGTGGCCGACAACCGCTTCGCGTTGAACCTGTCGATCGCGCGCGGCCTCGACTACTACACCGGCATCGTCTACGAAACCACGCTCAACGCGAATCCGGAGATCGGTTCTATCTGCTCGGGCGGCCGCTACGAAAACCTCGCCAGCCACTACACCAAGTCGAAGCTGCCGGGCGTCGGCATCTCGATCGGTTTGACGCGACTGTTCTGGCAGCTGCGCGAAGCCGGACTCATCGCGACCGCCGACAGTTCGGTCGATGTGCTGGTGTCGCTGATGGACGATGCCGGTCTCGAGGCCGCGCTGTCGCTTTCCCAGAAGCTGCGCACGGCCGGTCTGAACGTCGAAACCCAGCTCGAACCGCGCAAGCTCGCCAAACAGATGCAGTACGCCGACCGCGCTGGTATCCGCTTCGTGGTGATCCGCGGCGAGGACGAAGTCTCGCGCGGCACGGTCGCGGTCAAGGACTTGCGCCGTGGCGAGCAGTTCGAGGTGACCGAGGCCGATCTCGCGCGCACGCTGCTGGTCGAACGGGAACAGTGGCGGGCATTGCCGCACGCTGGTGCGAAGCTCCCCGAGGCCAAAGCATGAAGCCGATCCGACTCGATGGTCGTTCGTTGACCCGCGACCGTCTGGTCGAAGTGGCCTATGGCGCGCAGGTGATGCTGGACGAGGGCGCGCTGCGCAACGTCGCGCACGCCGCTGCGTTCCTGGCCGAACAGGTGCGCCGCGAAGAGCCCATTTACGGCGTGTCGACCGGCTTCGGCAGCAACGCCGACAAGCTGCTCGGCGCGCATCCGCTGCGCGATGAATTGCCGGGCGCGACGCCCTCGGGCCGCTCGCTGCACGAAGAACTGCAGCGCAATCTGATCATTTCGCACGCGGTCTGCGTCGGCGAACCGTTTTCTGCCGATGTCGTGCGCGCGATGCTGTGCATCCGCATCAATACGCTGCTGCGCGGGCATTCCGGTATCCGCGTGGACACCCTGCAGGCGATGACCGCGATGCTCAACGCTGGCGTGGTGCCGGTGGTGCCGCAGTTGGGTTCCGTTGGCGCGTCGGGCGACCTTGCGCCGCTTTCGCATCTGGCCATTGTGCTGCTCGGCGGCGGCGAAGCCTTCTACGACGGCGAACGCCTGCGCGGCGATGAAGCGCTGAAGCGCGCCGGCCTCACGCCGGTGACGCTGTCGTACAAGGAAGGCCTGGCGCTGAACAACGGCACCGCGCAGATGCTGGCGACCGGAGTGCTCGCATTGCATCGGATGGAAGAACTGCTCGATACCGCCGATCTCGCCGCAGCGATGACCATCGACGCCTTCGCCGGCCGGCTTGGCGCCTTCGCCGAAGAAGTGCATGCGCTACGCCCGCATCCGGGCCAGGTCGAAGTGGCAGCGAATCTGCGCGGCCTGCTCGCCGGTTCGACGCTCGCCGATATTCCGTATCACCTCGTGCCGAAGTTCCGGCCGTGGCTGCCGCAGAGTTGGGACACCGTCGAGTCGCAGGCTCTCAGCTTCGATATCGGCTGGGACTGGGTGCCGACCGGACAGCGTCACGGCCGCGAAAAATTCTATCGCCGCTTCAAACCGTTTCGCGGCGGCAAGAAACATCAGCCGCAAGACAGCTATTCGCTGCGCTGCATTCCGCAGGTGCACGGCGCGGTGCGCGATGCGGTGGCGCAGGCCAAGCGCGTGTTCGAGATCGAACTCAATTCGGTCACCGACAATCCGCTGGTGTTCCCGGATGCGCGCGCCGACCACGTCGAGCAGCAGGTGATTTCCGCAGGCCATTTCCACGGCATGCCGTTGGCGCTGGCGATGAGCTACGTGAAAGCGGCCATTCCGGTGCTGGCGTCGATCAGCGAACGCCGGCTCAACAAGCTCGTCGATCCCGCGACCAACGATGGCTTGCCGCCGTTCCTGATCGGCAACGAAGACGCCACCGAATCCGGCTTCATGATCGTGCAGTACACCGCCGCTGCGATCGTCAACGACCTCGCGAGCCGCGCGCATCCGGCATCGGTCTATTCGATTCCGACCAGTGCCAATGCCGAGGACCACGTGTCGATGGGCGCGAACGAAGCCCGCCACGTGCTGTCGATGGTCGACGATCTCGGCAAAGTCCTGGCGCTGGAGCTGATCACCGCCGCGCAGGCGCTGGATCTGCGCCGCGACATGATCAACGCCGCGCGCGATCTGGCCGACCGCGCCGACGCCGTGACCCTGGCGGCGAAAGTGCAAGGCGGCCCGCAGTCCGTCGATGAAAGCCACGGTGAGTTTCTGGCCGAAGTCGAAGCACTGCGCGTCGAACTGTCGGCAGCCGAGCCCTTCCAGCCCGGCAAAGCGGTGGCCGCCGCGCACGAGGCGATCCGTGCACGCGTGCCATTTCTCGACCGCGACCGCGCGCTGGATGTCGATCTCGCCGCCGCGATGGTGCTGGTCCGCGAGGGCAGCGTGCTCGCTGCTGCACACGCGATCAACGACTGAGGCCCGCAACCGGGGCTAGCAATCCGCTCTGCGCACAGAAGTTGCGATGGAATAATGTCTGCTTGCAAAAATAGACCGACTGGTCTATAGATTGCAGCCATGAATACATCCGACTCAGCTTCCAGCGCTCCACCAGACAAACGCCCCGACACCCGCGGGCGCCTGATCGCGGCCATGAGCACCGCCCTCCAGCGTCGCGGCTACCACGGCGTCGGCCTGAACGAACTGCTGGCCGAGGCCGAGGCGCCCAAAGGGGTGCTCTACCATCACTTCCCGGGCGGCAAGACCGCGTTGGCGGTCGCAGCGATCGAGGCCTCGGTGCAGCGGATCTGCGCGCGGCTCGACGCGCTGCTCGCCACCGGCGTTCCGCTGGAACAGGGCCTGCGGACCTGGTTGACGGGCGCCGAGCAGCTGCTGGAAAAGACCGGCTTCGCCAACGGATGCCCCTTGGCCACTGTGGCGCTGGAATCGACGCCCGACGACCGTGAAATCCGGGCGGCGCTGGCGGATGGCTTCGCTGAATTCCGGCGGCGTATCGCCGCCGCGCTGGTCGGCCAGGGGCATCCGCAGGTGCATTCCGACGCGGTCGCTGCGCTGATCGTATCCGCCTATGAAGGCGGTCTGATGCAGGCGCGGGTGTCGCAAAGCGTCGAACCGATGCGGCAGGTCGGCGTCGCGCTCGAATGGCTGTTCGCAGGTCTACGTGCCTCTCCACCCTCCCAGGAGTCTGTCGATGCGCAGTGAAAGCGCCTTTCCCGATACCGGCCCGATGGCCGTGCGCGAGCTGCAACTGACGGCCGGCGATGGTTATCGCCTCGCGGCCACCGAATATCTCCCCGACGCGCCGCATGCGCAGATCGTGATTGCTGGCGCGACCGCCGTGCCGCAGGCCTTTTACCGCCGCTTCGCCGAGTACGCGGCGGGCCAGGGCTACCGGGTGCTGACCTTCGACTATCGCGGTGTCGCCAGATCCGCGCCATCGCGGCTGCGCGGGTTCCGTATGGACTACCGCGACTGGGGTCGACTCGATCTGGCCGCCGCGGTCGAGCACTGCGACCCTGTGCTGCCGCTGCATCTGGTCGGTCATTCCTACGGCGGACATGCGATCGGGCTGCTGCCGAACCATAGCCGTATCCACAGTGCCTACGTGTTCGGCACCGGCGCGGGCTGGGCCGGTTGGATGCCGCGTCTGGAGCGCCTGCGCGTGTTCGCGCTGTGGTGGTTGATCGGCCCGCCGCTGGTGCGGCTCAAGGGCTACCTGCCGTTCCGCATGCTGGGCATGGGCGAAGACGTGCCGATCGATGTGTTCTATCAGTGGCGCAAATGGTGCGGTTTCCCGCGCTATTTCTTCGACGATCCCGAACAGCATCCGCTACGCGCGCAATTCGCCGAAGTGCGCATGCCGATCGTGGTCGCCAACGCGCTAGACGATGCCTGGGCGCCGCCGCGTTCGCGCGATGCCTTCATGTCCGGCTATCGCAACAGCGACTGGCGCGGCGTGGATATCGATCCGCATCGGCAAGGATTCGGTGCGATCGGTCACATGGGTTACTTCCGCGCCAAGGCCAAATCGCTGTGGCAGCCGGTGCTGGACGAATTCCGCCGAACCACCGTGCCGGCATAGACTCCCCTCACTCATTTCCGAAGCCCACCATGCCCACCATCGACGAATTCAACCGATTCGGTTCTAAACATCTTCCCGGCCACCTGGGTATCGTCATCACTGCGGTCGATGGCTTGGAGATCCGGGCCGAACTGCCGGTGACGCCTGCGCTGATGGCGCCCAATGGATTTCTCCATGCCGGAAGCGTGGTGTCGTTGGCCGATACGGCGGCCGGCTACGGCTGCGTGGCCAATCTGCCCGACGGCGCCAAAGGCTTCACCACGCTGGAAATCAAATCCAATCATCTCGGCACCGTGCGCGAAGGCGTCGTCAGCTGTGTCGCGCGGGCGATCCACGTCGGCAAGAGCACCCAGGTTTGGGATGCCGAAGTCTTCGACAACACCAGCGGCAAGCGGATCGCGCTGTTCCGCTGTACCCAGATGATCCTGTATTGATCGCTGGCCGAATCGGCCGTTGATCGGCGGAAAGGACACGGACACCCACAAATAAGGGCAAGGACACCCACAAATCAGAAATAACCTACAGCGACCTGCGGCATTTCCCGAGCTCGGCTTTCATGACGCCGCCCTACGATGCCATCCATGGCTCAACCGCGATCCATAATCGTCCCGACGGAGACCGCAAGCACGTTCCACTGCGTGCAGCGCTGCGTACGGCATGCGTTCTTGTGCGGCATCGACGATTACACCGGGCAATCGTTCGAGCACCGCAGACACTGGGTGCAGTCGCGGATCGCCCTCGTCGCCTCCTGCTTCGCAACCGATGTGCTCGCCTATGCGGTGATGAGCAACCACCTGCACATCGTGGTGCATATGGATCCGACACATGTCGACACCTGGAACGACGAAGCGGTCGTCGAGCGCTGGCTGAGACTGTTTCCGCCTCGAAACGACAGCCATCATGC
>JBIITV010000094.1:0-17949 GCA_044340325.1 Lysobacteraceae bacterium | reverse complement strand
CAGGGCACGATCTATCCGGACGTGATCGAGTCCGCCGGCAGCAAGACCGGCAAGGCCCACGTCATCAAGAGCCACCACAACGTCGGCGGGCTGCCCGAGCACATGAAACTCGGTCTGGTCGAACCGCTGCGCGAGCTGTTCAAGGACGAAGTGCGCCGCCTCGGCGTCGAGCTTGGGCTGCCGCGCGAAATGGTCTACCGCCATCCGTTCCCGGGCCCGGGTCTTGGCGTGCGCATCCTCGGCGAAGTGAAGCGCGAGTACGCCGAACTGCTGGCCCGGGCCGACGCGATCTTCATCGAAGAGCTGCGCAAGGCCGACTGGTACGACAAAACCTCGCAGGCGTTCGCGGTGTTCCTGCCGGTCAAGTCGGTCGGCGTGGTCGGCGATGCGCGTGCCTACGAATGGGTGATCGCGCTGCGGGCAGTGGAAACCATCGATTTCATGACCGCACACTGGGCGCATCTGCCCTACGAGTTTTTGGATATCGTCTCGCGCCGGATCGTCAACGAATTGAATGGCATCTCGCGGGTGGTCTACGACATCTCCGGCAAGCCGCCGGCGACCATCGAGTGGGAGTGAAATCAGGTCTTTCGAGGACTACCGCCGGCTATCGAAAAACTGTCGTAACGTGTTGATCGAGAAAGAAAAGCGTCACGGAAGCTATCGATGACTATCGCCAGGGAGCAAAAAAATCTGGCGGTAGCGCTGACGATAAAGATCGATGCGAAATTAAGACCTCTTCATTCACTATTCGGGCTTGTACGGTCTTTGACGGTAAAAGTTTTCTCGGAAAAGCTTGCTCCATGAGGCTTTACGGGGCACCAGCAGGTCTTCTGGACCCTGACGGAAATACCGTGAAGAAACAGGAGAAAAATTGCGATGCTTACCGACACTGCGCTACGAAATATGAAGCCTAAGTCCAAGATTTATAAGGGTTCCGACAGGGATGGGATGTGCGTGACGGTATCCCCCAGCGGTACCGTCCCCTTCCGCTACGACTACCGTCTCAATGGTCGCCGGGAAACGTTGATCCTCGGGCTATGGCCCCGCTGGCATTTCACTGGCCATGGCGCGCGAGCTGCTCCTCGACGCGCGCAAGGCTGTGCTCAAGGGCGTTTCGCCCGCGATTGAAAAGCAACGCGGGAAACACCGGATGGTCTCCATCAAGACCTTCGGCGCGGCCATGGACGCATGGCTTGCCAATGCAAAATTGGCCGAGACTATCTTGGAGTCGAAGTCATGGGCATCTTAGGTGGTTTCGTGCGGTTGACGTTGATCAGCAATCAGTAAAAGGATGTCGACGGCAGTATCACTTCGGGTCCAATTTGGCATGCGGTCTGTAGGACCTCATCGGCCTTCGCTGGCCGTTTGCGCTTGAGCTGACCGTAGATGCCCAGCAAAGCATTGAAGGGAGAGGAAATTTAGACGAGGAGGTGCTGTCGCTGAAGGGCAAGTACATCGGACTGGCAGAACGTGTGCCCGCAGGCGCACCCCTTGACGGTGAAGGCTCTGTGGCGTCTAGTAGGGACTAGCAAGACTGTCCACATCGTTTCAGACGAGCCCAAGCGTCAGCACATACCACGCGCCGCGATGGCGTCAACCTCGGTCTATTCCGCCGGGTAGAGGTGGGCCTTGGGCTCCTGATTTTGCGGAATTCCATTCATCATATTTCTCTTTGTCATTGTCGAATCATATGCTTGAATCGTTTCACGTCATGTCCTCGATTGATTCGGAATTGACGGCAGATCGTATTCAGAAAACCAATGATGGGGGGATTCCATGAATGGTAATGAGTTGCTGCAGCTAATCGCGATCGGTGCCATCGCGGGCGCGTTTGGACAAGGGCTTCGAGCCATCGTCGGCATCAAGAAGGCGAGCGATGAGGCCGCGGCGCAGGGAACCTCCCTCCGCGCGGAAGGGCTCGACGTCGGCCGTCTGGTCTTCAGCCTGTTTATCGGTGCGATTGCCGGCGGTGTCGGTATCTTCACGATCACCGGTTTCAAGCCGGGCGCTACCCAAGTCATCACGCCAGAAATCTTCTTCGGTGTTATCGGCATCGGTTACGCGGGAACGGATTTCATCGAGGGTTTTGTCCGAACACAACTGCCAAAGGGCATTACCCAGGTCGCCTTGGTTGCGACCAAAGAGCGCCTGCAGATTGGCGCTGGAGAGCGTGTCGTCGCCATAGTGGCTACAGAGGGCATTCCTGCGGAGAGTGCAGTCACGCCTCCTGTACAGGGTCAGCTAAGAGCTTCGGCGGGACAAGGTGCTGCGATTCCCGCGCCAGCGTCACCTAGGCAAGCCGACGCATCGGACGATTCGAGCCTCTCGGCCCCTTCACCGAGTGCTCACAGCACGCTGACGACGCCGGTCTGATTCGCTCTGCGCGGGTCCGGATCGGCGCAGGCATGAGTACCAGACACGACTGCGAGAAGAAATGAATGCAGTACTGCAAAACGATCGCTGAATCTTTTCAGCGCACCCGAAGTGCCGATCAACGATCAAAGTACTGCTTGCGCCGAAGCGCTAAATTTCCCTCGCCAAGTGCCTAAAAATTGCGCACGAAACGCCGGTTTGAATAGTTCGACGCCTTGCTGGATTTGGACGGAGTATGGGGCTTGTATGTGCGGCGCGATAAGTCTGCAGTAGCCCCCGGGCAAGGACTTGCAGGCACCGCGATGGCGCAACCTGATTGAGGAGTGGGCGAGAATGGATAACTTTCTGGCTTTTCGCTGCGTGGGCAACTTTGCCTGGCCGCCTGTTTCCAAAGTGGCAGACAAGACCGGTTTCGTCGAGGGCGTGGTCGAGATCCACTACCTGAAGGAAAAGCCGGGCGACGCGAACTGGACCGGTTGTATCCGCTGGATCGGCAGGCGCGAGTACGAGCGGAATCCCGGCAGGCCGCTACCGCCGCTCGGCGAAATGCCGCAGTTGATGCAGGCGGACGATGCGGAACTGGCGGCCCTGTTCAACGGCCAGGAGAAAGGCACACTGACCTGGCGATTCGACAAGGAGGCGGCGAACAACCTCGGCGATCTCGGGAAGCTCCGGTTCGAAGGCGCCTCCGTGCTGGAGCAGTTCGACCCGTCTGCCGCTGCCACTGCCGGGCCTCTATTGCGGCTTCCGCTGGTGCGCGAGCACTGGAAGGAGACCGTCAACGGCAAGACGCGAACCTGGTACAGCAGCCTTCAGGTCGGGCGCGACGGGGAGCAACTGCACTATCAGCTGGACATCGCCTTTCCCTTGCCGCTGCCGGTCGACACCACCCAGCGCAACGCGCGCAGGGCGTTTTGCGCCATGGGCTTCACCTATGAGGGGCATCCGGAGAAGTCGAAGGTCAATGAGTGGCGGAAAGCGAAAGCGCCTCGCTTCAACTCTGTCCTGTATGGCCTGCGCGGCAAAAATTCGGAACTTAACCCCGCTGACTACTCGGGCCGAACGCTACTGGAACTCGACGTCGGACTGCATGACAGGTCCCAGTTCCAGATGAAGGTGAATGATGTGCTGGACCACATCATGCCGGGCATCGGCATTCCGGTCGTTGCGCGCCAGGGACAGGCCCTGGCGCGCTATTTCAAGCTTGACACGCGGTACAAGAACAAGGGCGCCACGAGGCCGTTCCCCGGCTTCCGGTTGCAGGCAAGGACGGTCGGGAGCGGTCGCCATTCGGAATTCGCCGTACACCAGCGGTTCGCGCTCGGTGCCGACGAAACCGTAGTCTTGCCAGTCAGATCTCCGTTCGACCTTTCACAGTCGGCACTGGCGCTACGGTCCGCCAACGGCAAACGGTGGATCGACCTGCGAACACCGGACGGTGAATGGGCTGCATTCCCGGGGGAAATCTACGGATCGGTGACGATGCGCGGCCACGTCGGCGACGCGGATGTCTGGTCCGGAGACTTCTCCGCAGATGTGACAGTGATGGTCGGCGGCATGCAGGACATGACGGCCGTGCAGGACATGAGGACCGGGATTGCGCCACCCGCCGGACAAGGCGGCGACACCTTGCCGCTGATGCTGGCGCACGTGATGGCGGCGTCCAATTTCGCGCGGGCGGGGCTGTCCCACCTGCAGCCGCCGAATCCCCAGTCCGCGATGCCGCTCCTGCAATGCACCGAGCAGGGAGCGGCCGCGCGATGGAAGCACTTCGGCCTGTTTGCCCGGCTTGGTAAACGGCTTGGTAAACGGCTTGGTAAATTGGATGCACGCCGTCCTGGGGACCCCGTGCTCGACCACGAGATGGCCGATGAATTGCGCCGCAGCTTTTGGGCGAGCTTGCAGACGGACGATGTCATTTTTCTGTCCGCAGACAATAGCAAGAGGCTGATCGAGATCAGCTTCGACGCTACATGGTCGAGCCTGGCGGCACCCGGCACGGCGGCCCGGCTGGTGGCATCGCACTACCCGGTCGACGGCTGGGGCGGCCCCGACTATTTTCAGCTCAGGTTCGAATCGAAATCGCCGGGTCCCGAAAAATCCCGGCTGGGTGGCCTGTCCTTCACCCATAAGTCGCAGGGCGTGCTCTACAACAATGATGACAAAAAGCCGTCCGTGCTGTCGATCGGCAAGCCGCCGCCACCCGGCCGCCTGGACCTAAGGGCATATGCCACAGCCAGGTATCAGGCTGTCTTCCATTTCGCCATCGAACAGATAGATCCACTCGGCGTGGACCTGCCACGCTTCGACCGCACGGGCCGCGGCCAGCCCCTGGTCATGCGCTTGGACAACAGCGAACCAGGTGACTTCAGCCTGGTCGTGACAGAAACGCTCAACGGGTCTGACGAATGGCACCTGACGGCGGAGCTGCTAGAGCGAGTCCAGTCGACGGGAACCGACAACGGCGGGCGCGTACTACTGTCTGAACAGCCATTTGCCTTCCATCGCTTCTATTCGCAGCCGCTTGAGGCGCGTGGCAACCAGGGCAACGTGACCGTTGCCAAATACGACAGCGACACCGGCGTCTGGCAGGTCGTGCAGGTCGCGCGCGTCTACGCGTACACGCTGCCACCGCAATCGATCGGCGAGAGCATGGACAAGCCGCGCCGGCTCGAACTGCACGATGCGGAATCTGGCGCGGAGGAGTTCCTTCGCCCCTATCCGCCCGAGCCGGGCGGTGCCGCGCCGACCGGGATCGCGCGGCGTGCGGTCGAGTTCAGGCTGCCACCGCCGGCCCAGCTCTGGATCCGGCCCAGCGACGTTCCGCGTGCCTATGTACCGCCCGAGTGGGCCAGCCGGGAAATCTTCCGGCAGCACGGCGAACTGGGCCTTGGCGCAGCGCTCGACGCCTTCCGGGGCGAGTTCGTCTACGGCCTGGCAGTGGGGATCCGCCCGGACTTGGAAAGGGGGCCGTCAAGGCGTGCGCGCGTCGCCGAGATCGAGGCGCTCACCGGCCGGATCATGGACAAGCTGTCCGGCAACCAGGATGAAATGGAGGCACGCTGGAGCAAGCTGCACGAAGCGTTCCAGCGGCGGCCCGAGCGGCTGGAACTCTGGGCCGACGACCCGGACAGCACGATGCCGTTCGCGCCGGCCCGCTTCACACGCGGCGCCAGTTTCGCACTGCGGACCACGGCGCTGCATCGGCCCGCCGTCCATGAACTGGAACCGGCGCTGGGCGCCGAGGGGCCAGGCCGGCCAGTGCAACGCGTGCCGGGACTGTCGCCGCGGCTGCATCCGCTCGGGCTGTCCGGCGGCGCACTGTGGCCGATTGAGTCGCGCAACGTGCTCAAAATGGTGTTGGACAATCCGGCATCGACCGGTGGCTCGATAGAGTCCGTGGCGCTCTCGCCATTGGGCGGCGATGCCGACCAAACGGCTCGCTTTTGCAACGGCCGCGTGGCGATAATCACCGAGACACGCGGCGGCTACGTGCAGCGCCAGCGTGTGGAAGTAATCGGCCGCATCGGCGCCTGGTGGCACCGGGCGAAGCATGTGGTGATCTACGAGCGCACAGTCAACCCGTCAGCGCAATTCGCGCCGGACCCGGATGAATCCGTCGCCGACAAGGTCCGGGGCGAGCGCACGCGCCGGCCGGTGCTGCGCAAGGTCAGCGAGTTCATCGAGGTGCTGCAGTCCGAGCGGCGCTATCCGGACTTCCCGAACGTGGAGGAACACACGCGCGCCTTCCTGCGCGGCATGCGCTTCAACAACCCGGTCATCCCGGTCGACAGCGCCTGGGGCGAGGACGTCGGCGACATCGGCTGGAAGGTGCCGCTTTGGAACAGGTATGCGGCGCTGATCCGGCCGCAGGTCTACCGGATGCCAGATGTCGCCTTCCTGTGCGCCGCCGAGGGCAAGAATGCGGATGCCGAATCCCCGCAGGGCTGCCTGAATCCCGAACTGTTCTACTTCTACACCGACACCACACCGCTCGCCACAGACACCACCGACACCTGGGCAGAGGTACTGTCCGTCGACTGGACCAACCAGCTTCGGCCGGTGCCGAGCCGCGGCCAGTCCGAGCAGGACAAGGCCCTGAAGTCGGCCGCCACGGCCAATGCGCCGCAGGTACCCCGGGGCTACGAAGGATTCACCTGGCGGCTGGCGCCCCCGGCGCGGCGCGCGACCATCAACGAGGCGCGGGGCAAGGATCCGGTCTATGCGTCGATCGAAACCTTGACGTTCATGCGCGCCGGCCCGGTGGCGCAACCGGTTGACGGTCTGGCAGCTCAGGCTTTGGGTAAGGCCGATAAGTTGCTCGACCTCAAGACTGCGCCAGACGCGGTCAAGGTCTGGCGCAAGGGGAAAACTTTCGAAGGCGGCGCCAAGCCGCTTGCCGACCTGTCGGTATTGATGGCCAGGTTGGGCGAGATGCAGCCGGACACCCTTCCCGATGCGGCGCAGAAGGCCGAACTGATAACCGCGTTTAAGGGATTCAAGGAGTCGGTGAAGGAATTGCCGACGGCACTCAAGCCGGACCTGACGGCGCGATTCGCAACGTGGAAGGAGTCCAACGACCAGCTGCTCGACGCGATAGGCAGCAACGATTTGCGCGGGCTGCTTGCCGAACCGAAGCTGTGTGAGCGCCTGATCAGCGACCTCAAGACATCCGTGACGGCAAAAAGCCTGTCCGTCATGCAAGAGGTGCAGGGCTGGGAGTCCGAGGTGGCCCGCTTGCTGGCCACGCCGGTTTCGTTCCGCACCCGCGAAGAGCTCGTCAAGAAGCTGTACGACCCATTCAGCAAGGCCATCAAGCCGCTGTTCTCGACCGCTTCCGTCGAGGTCGGCAAGCTGTACCGGGGTTTCGAGACCACGCGAGGCACGGTGGTCGAAGTGCGCGCCCGGCTCAAACAGGAACTGCTGGCCGCACGCAAGCAGGTCAACGCCGCCAGGCTGGCGATCGACGAGGCCAAGCCCTGGTCGCAAAAGCGCGTCGAGGACTTCCACCAGTCGCTGCTGCTGGGCATCGACCGGATGCAGGCGCAGGCCGATGGCATCGTGGCCGACGCCTGCGGGCGCCTGTCCACCGACATGGACAGGCTGGCGCAAGGGATCGGCAGCGTCACCTCGCTCGCGCTGAAGCAGGTACTGATGGGCGAGGGGGCTCTGAAATCGATCGCACGCAGTCCCGACGTGCAGACGCGCATTGGCCAGCTGTCGCAATTGCAGCGGGCGATCGATGAACTGCTTGACGAAGGGGGCCACGGAACGGGCGCGATCGCCGAGTTGAAAGCTCTGGCGGAGAAGCCGGAGTTGGCGCAATTCCGGGACAGGATCATCGCCGCGGCAGATGCAATTCGGGATCCGCTCAATGAAGCCTCGTCAGGGCTCGCCGCAGTACCGCTCCGGTATGAGAAGTTTGCCGAGGAGTTCGACGCCGATGTCGCCCGTGTCGCGAACCTCACGCGAGAGGCTCTGACGAAGGCCCAGGCAGAAGCGGATGAACTTCTGCAGATGATCGGGAACGAACTCGGCGGCGTGGCGGACGAGATCGTGCAGCAGCTTGCCACCAGCGCGCATGCGGCCAAGGTCGAGGTCGATGCCGGCGCGAAGCGGACGCTGATCGCCGTCTCGAATGGCACCGCGCTGATCGAACAGATGGAAACGGACGCCCGGGAGGAGATCGAACGTTGCATGACCGAGGTCGACAGAGGGATCGATGAGGTCACGGCCGTGGCCGAAGAGGCCATTGCCGATGCCCGAGCCAAGGTTGCAGAGCTGGAAGAGGCGGTCTGCCCCGACAAACTGGAGGCGGCGCTGAACAAAGCGTTCCTGAAGATTCTCAACGAGCTGCTGGACCGTCTGGAGGGCCAGTGGGCCTGGCCGCTCGTGGTGGACGATGTGCGGAGTCAACTGCTGGACGTGACATCAGAGGTGGTGACGCGGATCGAGGCCGTGCTGCGCAAGCCGGGTGAGCTGGTCGACTCGATCGGCGACCCGATCCAGGCCGCGTGCTCGGGGTTGAGCGACGGGATCATGGACGCCGTCAGCTACCTGAAGGGCGAAGTCGACCCGAAATTGAACGAACTCAAGAAACGGTTCGACAATGGACTGTGCGTGATGCTCGGCAATATCGACAGCGCGCTTGGCGACCCGGACGAGTATCGGAAACTCATCCACTTGTACAACGACTGTGAGCGCGACCTGCGCCGCATCGGCAACGACATGGCCGCGGCCGCAGAAGTGACACGCGCTTGGGGCGAGAACGTTGTCTCGTCGATCGGCAACCTCGGCGAGGGTGGCGTGTTGGCGGTGCCGAGCAACGTGCTGCGGGCATTGGCCGCGTGGGGTGACGGCCCGGAGCTGCCCAACCTGGAACTGGCGCGGGCGAAGATCGGTTACTACTACGACGAGTTCTCCAAGTACGTGGACATCACGCCGGTGGAGGCCTTCTTCGGTCGCATGGGCGAAGGCTTGAAGCCGATGGGTCTGTGTCTGCCGATTTCCGGCATCGAGGGTTACCTCAAGGCGGTCAACACGTCGATGTTCGACATCGGCTACATCGTGCGCAAATGCGGTGGCGCGGAGCTGGAGCGCATGTGCCGCGGCTACACGATGCCGGCGTCGATGCGCGACGCGATCAAGATCACGCACGGCTTCGACCGCAAGAGCATGCGTGCCTGGGTGCAGGTGGACATGAACATCAAGCTGGAGGGGCGCCGCTCGCTGTTCAGCTTCGGGCCGTTCACGCTGGACATCCTCAACGCCAGCCTGACCGGCAACCTGCGCATCGACGCGACGCAGGACGGGATGACGGAGGAGGGCAGCTCCATGCTGCGGGCCGACTTCGCCGCCGTCGTCGGCGGCCAGACCATGGTCACGCTGCAGGAAACGTCCGTCAACTACGACAAGGCCAGTGGGCTGCAGGTCAATTTCGACGCCAAGAAGATCAAGCTCAACCAAGGTCTGCAGTTCATCCAGAACACGCTCGGCTCGATCTTCGGAGACGAGGTCGGCGGCCTCAAGATCATCAAGGAAAACGGGCTGCCGATCGGTCTGGAACACCTGTTCACGATGCCGCCGATGAGCTTGGTATTCGGCACCAGCGGCGTGCAGAACATCCAGATCACCAACCAGTTCCAGCTCATCGCCTACCCGGACTTTTTGCTGTCGAACCGGTTTTCGCTGGCCAAGCCGGAACTGCCGTTCCTGTTCACGGTGTTCATCATCGGCGGCACGGGCTGGCTGACGGTGGACGTGGAGTACAGGCCGTTCAAAGATGAACTCATGGTGGTCGTGGACGCGGGCGCCGGTGGCTCGGCCTCGCTCGCGTTCGCCGTTGCCGGCTGCGTCGGTTCGGTGGCGATCACGATGAGCATCGCGCTGAAGTATCGCAAACTGATTGGCAGATCCGGTGGCGGGCTGACGATCTCGGTAGTGGTTTTGATCGTGGGCGTTGTGGACGTGCTGCGTATCGCCTCGGCCGTCATCACGGTGATGCTGCGGCTGGCCTACAGCGAAAACGGCGACATCAATGCGACCGGCAGCTTCAGCATCACGATCCGCATTTCGCGATTCTTCAAGATCTCCGCCGGCGGCCAGGCGCAATACCGCATGAGCGGAGGCAAAAGCGAGAGTTCCAGTTCCTCCAATGCGAGCGCCAGTGTGGACTACGAAAAAGCACAGAAGCTCGCCCGCGGGCGTAAGGAGTAAAAACAATGACGTGGTCCCTCAATTGTGTGTGCGAGGAGGAGCCGGCCGGCTTCCATCCCGAAGGTGTCCGGGGCATTTCGGTGCGGCTTTCCGTGGAGACGGACAAGACCGACCCAGATGAGGCAAGGGAGGATTTCATATATGTGCTCGGGCGCCTCGCTGAGATAAATAACGGCGATTGCTTTGGCGTCTACTACTACCAAAAGACTGGTGATAACACGCTGACAAAGCTCGATGCCAAGGTCGACGTGCTGTCTGAGCCGTTCGATCAGGCATTGTCCGAACGGTTCATCGGCTGGCTTGACGACTATGCGAACACCGCGAAGAACAAGGCCTTCTACAACAGTGCCTCTACCCAGCAGACCAACAGTTTCGCCGCGCAGCGGACCGTGACCGAAACGACCACGGCCGCGCGTGATGTGGTCCTCGCAACCGCGAGCCGGCTGGCCCCGCTGCCTCAGCGACTGCACCTGTCATTCGTACTGAGGCTGAAACTACCACCAGTCGACGAACAGGAAGACAAGCGGACTCTTGCCATCGTGCCTCGCTTTCCCGACGAGGCGTTTGCCTCCAACTATGTTTTCGAGAATGTCAGTGCCGGAGCGAAGATCGCCATGCAGGTGGACGGCGTCACAAGGGGACGCACCACCACGCTGATCGAGCGACTTGTCCTGACCGATCCCACCACGAATGTCGATCCTCGTACCGGTTTCTGCAAGGGTTCGAACGAGACCCCTCAGCTGCATGCCGCCTGGCAGCGGTTCGAACAGCGAGCCGGGTCGTTGATGACGGGCTTCGTCGCTGCTGGTGAAGTGAGATGGGACCTGGCGAGCCAGGCGCTCACTGATCCGTTGCACGCGCGGCGGCTGGGATGGCGCGCGATTACGGCGCTGGCCACCGCGTTGGACCCGTTGCTGATGTGCCTTGGCATGCCAGGCCGCGAAAAGCGCCAGGGGCCGCTGCTGCCGGTGCTGGTGGACGTGTTGTCAGACAGCGTCGATGACATCCGGCAGGAGGTCGTGGATGCCAACCGGAAGCTTGAGACGCCAGATCCCCAAAATCTGCCGTTCACTGGCGAAGTTGATCGCATGGCACTCGGCAATGCGGTTCGTAGTGGTGTCGCTACACTGGTTGCAGAACTGAACCGCCTGGCCAAAGAAGAGACGAATGGCCAGGAGTTTGTCCCCTTGCTCAAGGAGATCTGCCTGGGCGGTACTGATATCGGACAGCCCAGTTGGCTGGACAGCCTGCTCGTCGGATTCGAGACGAACTCGGCAAGCGGCTGGCTCGAGGCAGGCAAAGCCTGGGACAAGCTGAAGCTGATCAAGGACACCGATCCGCCGCTCGTCAAGGACACCGATTCGCCGCTCGCGCGAGCCGACCAGAGGCGCGAGTTGGAACGCAAATGGGCGGAGCAGGTGCGCGAACTCGAACGGAATCTGGCCGACCTGAACGAAACGCTCACCGGGGAGGCCGGTGTCGAGAATTCGCTGTTGAAGCTTTTCGCAAGCACGGAGGTCAAGAAGGCGCTGCTCGATGTACTCGAGCCGCTGACCGGCAACAAGGTGCAGGCCGGCGCGATCCTCGCCCGTGCAGCCACTAAGCTCCAAGCCAGGCTCGGTTCTCAATTGAACGGGGCTGTGGTCTCGCGGCAAGGTGCCGGATCGTTGCTGGCCGATTTGCTTGCCCATCCCCATGTTCCCGGCACCGCTGCGGATATGAAGGCTGCTGCGGATGCGTGGCAGTTCTGGGCCCGCCGGTTCTGCATCGAGCCGGATACCCCCGATGCGATCACGCCGGTGTTGCAGGCGCTGGTGTCTCCTGTGCCGGATCCAGGTCGCTACTTCCGTGACCTGGACGGCGGCATTCTGGCCGACTATGTATCACCTGCGAACGAAGTGGCGCCTCAATCACGGATGAAGGCTGCGCTGGAAGTGGCCGCCACCGAAATGCAGACCAGCGTGTTGCGAGAACTCTTCCCGCGAACCGAAGACCGCTTCATCCCCGACTCCGCGCCGCGCCCGCTCGCTATCCACGTCGCCGTCGATCCCGCAGCCGATGACAGTGGCGCCGTTGCAGATGATTTCTCAGCCGCCTACGCGGGCATGTCGTTGCTGATGCGGCGCCGCTTCGCCGGTAAGCCGGCCGAGCCCTGGTCGTACGCAAACCTGGCCGAGATCGTGGTGCAATCGCCGCCGCCGCAGCAGCCGCCGAAGCTGCCGAAGCCGTCGATTTTCGAAGGCATTGGCATACAACCCCTGCCGACCACGATCCAGGACGGGCGGCGCGAACTGTTTCAGACCTACGACGGCTTGCCGTTCGCCAGCGCCGCGTTCCGGCCTGCATCGCCCGACGCGCTGTTCGAGATCGACTACCCGGAGCGCAGCGCGGCGCGTGATTATCAACCTGCGCCAGAATTGGCTTATGGCGCCGCCTTCGAGTTGGCCGCGCATACCGTTGGCCGGTCGGGCTCGCTGCCAAACAGGCTTCAGGACACGCGGCCTTGGAAGCCGAAGGCCGTGATCGAGTTGGACGACGAACCTGCGTGGATCAGCCGCGCCCCTTACTCGCGCACCACCGCGATCGGTCAGACCTCTATTGCCGAAGCCGGAGATGTCAAGCGTATCGGCGTCGCACCGGGCAACGTCAGGCCGCTCAGCGCCGACTATCCGCGCATCGTGCTGGCAACGGGCGACAACACCTGGCTGGATGTCTTCAGGAATGCCGACGGCAGCGGCGCCATCGTATTGCCTGAAAAGGACGGCGAGGCGGTGCGTGTGCCGCTTTATCGGCTGTGGAACTGGGCCACAGTGCCGTGCGAATTGGCGTTCGACGTCATGGATTCCCCATCTGCGACCCGGGCAACTGGCCGGCTCGGCGGAACATCGATCATGCTGGACCCCGGCATGCTCGAACTTGTCGAAGTCGTGATGTCACGCGAGGCGGGGGAACTCCGCATCGATGTCGGCGGCGGACCAGTGTCGTTCGAATACTGGCCGGCCGAGTTGGACGAGGATGGCAAGGTGGTCAAGGCGGTCGCCTGGTTGCGCCTGCATGCGATCGCGGCGTCTGCGGCGTGCATCAGCATGGAAGACCCTGCCGGCGACATGCGCGGCGAGGCCGCGGCATCGCGACCGGTGCCTGACAAGCTTCTGCTCATCGGTCAGGGCGATGTGTGGCGCGCACCCCATGCCAACCCAGCGGAGCTATCGATCGGCTTCCCACGTATCGGCTACCTGGATTTTGAGCGCTGGATCAACAACCCCGCGTTGAAGGGCCAAGTGTTCGCCGGGCTGCCACAAGCGCACATCGACTACTTCTGTAATTGCCTGCTGGCCTGCCACATCGGGCGTGGCCACAACCGCCATGAGCGCCTTGCCGCTCTGCTGGACCGGCTTCCGGATCCGGCCGTCACGCAGATCCAGTTGGAAGCGCTTCCGGTCGACAGCCTGAGGGATTCGCCTGAGGGCTTGCGCGGGCGGTTCGGCGCGATTCGCGAGCTGCTAGCTGTGCGGAAGCTCGGCGAAGTCCTGAATGAACACTGGGACAAGGTGTTTACCGATGGCCGGACGCCCGATTTCGATCCGAAATTGTTCGAGGAGTTGCTGAAATACGTCGACCGTGACTACACCGCCACCTTCAAAGTCAAGTGCGCGCCTCGCAATGCCGCCGCGCTTGGCTGGATCGGGCCCCAGGGCGCCGTGAATGGGCTTGAAGTGCCCGAGGGCCTGAGTGCGAAGCTCACCGCGCGGCCTGTCGTATTCTCGGGCCTTTTCGACGATACCGCTGACGCGAGTGTCATCGACAAACGGCTGCTTCAGTACGCCGTTGGCCACATCGAAGAAGCTGCCACACGGTTACTTTTCGAAGGTGGATCGCTACTCGTCGAGTCGATGACGGGCCCACTCCAGGCGGAAGCAGGGAAAAGGCTGGACTTCGATACCTGGTCTCAATCACGCGACTACTGGACGGAGCGGACGCGTGTTCTGGTGAACCATAAGGGGGGCAAGGCGCGGCGCTACGATCTGGCGACCAGACCGGGGCACGACGAGTGGGAGTGGCGGCAGCTTGGCTGGATCGACGTGCATACCCAGCGCTGGCGTTTCACCGGCATGCCGATCGACCGGTGGCCGACGCGTGATCAAGGTGACGGGACGGTCGCATCCAAATTCGGGGCGCTGAAGCGCGCTGCGGACGTGGTGTCATTCGAGCCCATGAAGACAGCCCAATCAGACGAAGAGGTCTTGGCATTCGAAAGTCAGGCCTTCCACCGGAGGCTGGATTCGGACGCGGAAGTGGTCACTACGCCGCTGTCTACTCTTGGCGACACGACCACACTGATCACGGTGCAATGGGACAAGCCGACCGCCACTTGGTTCCGGCATCGCTTCGTGCTGCGGTCCCGCTATGCGGGTGCGATGAAGCGGCAGGATCATGGCGAGTGCAACGCTTGGCCCGAGCGTCTTCCGGCCGACCCGCCGGATGTGGCGGAATGGCGGCGCGTGGTGATGCTCGGCGAGCGCGGCGGCATCGCGATGACTCGCCCGCAACTGCGGGCACTGATGCCGCTGACGACATCGCCGGATGGCGCCCACAATACGCCGCCCGTGGCGGCCATCCTGCACGACGAGGCCTTTGCCCACGGAGGCCTGGCCGAGCGCATTGCGCCGGAGGTCACCACCGGGGTAGGTTACGGAGGCAGCGAGCAGGCCGGCACCGGAGTGCCTGACAAGCGGGTGCGGGCGCTCGACGCGAGGAAGGAAGTCGGCCCGGACCCGCGGTTGTCCTATGCCGCCACGCCGGCAGGCGAGGCACAACTCACCGTGCTATGTCCCGAAGGGCCGATGGGCCTGACCTTCGACGCCACCCATGGCGGGGGCCAGATGTTTCCCAACTCAAGCTGGCTGTTGCATCCGCGCCAGTGGCGTGCCGGCGAGACGGTGCCCGGGCCGGTGAGCATGGAAGAGCATTTCATCAGCGTGGCGATGCGCCGCTACCTAGCACCCGAATGGCTGGTTGACGAAGGAACTGTGAAGGCCTCGTTCGGCCAGACCTGGTGGTACGAGCATGTGTGTACAGATGCCGAAACCGACCTGTTGCGGCTGACGGGTGGCGTCCATACGGTCAGGATGGCTGTTTGCAAGGCCGATGGGAACGACATCGTCGTGGTGGTTGACCGTGCCGTGATCGACCAGAGCTCGCTGGCGGCCAAGTCCAGCGACCCACTTAAGTGGGACGAGCGCCCGCTGGTGCTGTGCCGCCTGCCCGGTGCGAAGGACAGTGGCGCGACGCTGGCCTTGCTGCACAGCCCGGTCGACCGGCAGAACGCGCAACTGTCGGTGTTCCGGATGGGAGCCGGCGGAGTGCCGGTGCTGCTGGCCAGCATCGACTGGTCGATTCCCCGCATTCCACTGGACCCGAAGGAGCCTGGCGGACAGGTCGCGCTGGCGCTTGAGTGCGTAGGCCAGGTCTGGCAGACCAACGCCAGCCAGACCACGGCGCTGAACTGGGTGCGTACCAACAGGAACTTCGACACCGTCCACATCAGCCTCCCCGATGGAGCGAGCGACAAGGTCCAGACCAGCGAACTGCTGGCCAGCAAGGCTGTGTCCGCCAGCGCCAGCAAATTGTCGCTGAGCCGCTCGTTGCCCGATGGCACTGGCCCGGTGATCTGGGCGCGCAGCGCCCAATCCATGGGGAAGTTCCCGGTGCATGCGCAGCGCCACGTTGCGGCGCTGTTCTCCTCGGTGGACGCAGGCGTCGGCAGGGCTGTCGAGCAATTGCAGTTTGCGCATGTGCTTGGCCCAGCGAGCACGAAGGTGGGCAACGAAAAGGCGCTGGACGGCGTTGCCAATGTGCGGCTGGTGGAGTTCGAACTGCCGTCGCAGATCGTCGGATCCGGCAGCGCGATCCCGCTGGCCTTCCAGTTCGCCTACTTCGACCTGGAGTCGATCGGGTATGCGGTCGGGACACGGCAATTGTCGTTTTACCTTCGGCTGGTGGGCAGTACCGCGGCACGCAAGGCACTGAAGGAACTGGAGCTCGGCCTGCGCGCGGACGAGTCGACCGGCACCCAGGCCGGCTGGAAGCCGGTCAAGGTCTCGCGCCAGACTGCCGGCACGGAAGTGGTCGCGGTGCAACTGGACATGCAGCTCGATGCGAACTGGAACGCCACGATCAGCAAGGGGCGCTGGCTGACGGCTGCCGGCGCCGATGAGGAGCTGAATGTCCTCTCCGCCAGCGAGCAGCTGATCAATGCGGCGCAACCGGACGCGCAAGGCCTCGCACTGAAGGTGGTCCAATCGCCTGGCCAAGACGAGTTGTGGTTCGAAATCGGGATGCTGGCCTCGTCCACTGCGGAATCCGGTTTTGCCGGCAAAGTCGATTTCGACTGGTTTTTCGGCCAATCCCGGGACGCCATACTCGACGGCATGGCCGCAGGCGCGACCGACCCCGCCAGCCTGCGCACGATGCGCGAAGCCCAGGCACGCGTCATCGCCGTGTCACCCCCCATTGCCATCACCAAGGAGTCATAACGTGAACCTCACGCTGAAAATCCGCTTGCCGGCCGACCGGACGAAGACCGGCACGCTGACACTTGTCGATCCGCTCACCGGGCTGGCCCTGTACGGACCTGTTCCCGTCCTGGGCCGCGCCGCGCGGGATACGGCCAAGGCGAAAGGCAACCCGACGGGCAGTTCGTTGCTGAAGTATGGCGACACACCGACTGGCACTTACCGCATCGTAAACATCCTCGCCAATGGCGACGGAACGACGCGGCCGGTGGAAAAGTACGGGCAGAGCGGCTCCATCGTGCTGGATCCGCAAAAAGGTGATGCCCAGAAGGCGAAGGAAAACGGCCGAACGGGTCTGTTAATCCACGCGGGCCGGCATGCGTTCTCATCCGCAGTCGGCCCGCAAATGCTAAAGCCGACCAATGGCTGCGTGAGGATGTTGGATTGGCAACTGGCACAGCTGATCGACATCATCCGCACCCAGACTCTGGCCTTCCCGGGCAATGTCGTGGTGGAGGTGGGCGAGCCAGGCGGGCCCATGGGCAACATCGACGAATCCTTGCTGGACGTCGATCCGCCACCGGTTGGCGGCGCTGTGTTGCTGCCCTAAAGCTGGATCAGCGCGTGCCTGGATTTGGACGAACAGCTGAAATTGACGGAGAACGAACTCGCTCCCGCGCGGGAAGCTGTGTCTGCGTTGGTGAGCGAGGAACTGACCGCTATCGACTTGGCCTTGGGCGCGCAGGTGATCATGACGGGGGCCTCATTCAAAGGTGTCACCGGAGCGCAATAGACGAAATCTCTACAAGATTTATGTTCGTTAGAGGGCGCTCAGGTCAAGATGGCCAGTCAGGAGTATTGCCCTTCGGGTTTAATTTGTTGAGAGAGGGTGGAATGGCAAGAGAAAGAAAATTCGCTAGTTCGGACGGTGCAAAAGAGACGCCCGCTGGGAAGCTCATGGAGGCGATTGTTGAGGACGTCCCAACCGTGCCTCGGGGGGAGGGCCTGGGGCTGGTGGTCGAGGGGGCGTGCGATAGCGAACTGTAGTTCGAGATTGGGCTGAGTTGGATATGGCTACCCTGATGTGCAGTGCTTTGCTCCATTGGTTGCCGCCGCGTTTCCTGGTTTGGTTCTCGTGCGAAAGCAGCATCCGTGCAACAGCTCGAACTGGCTGCGTGCTGGCTTGAGGGGGCTGAAGTCTGTGCCTTTCTTCGGTATGATTCGCGGCGATTGACTATGCACTCGAAAGAGTCGCATTGAACTTGTCCCCGCAGACCGGACGCCAGAAAGCGATACTTTCATCGCACCCTGGAGGTTCCCATGCAACGCATTACCCGACGTC
>JBIITV010000129.1:0-12343 GCA_044340325.1 Lysobacteraceae bacterium | reverse complement strand
GATTCCTCTGTTCCCACCCAGGTCACCGTCACCGCCGGCGAGACGTCGGTGATCCTGCCGGTCCATCGCGGCACCTTGGGCAATGCCTGCGTCGATATCGCGAAACTGCCGAAAGAAACCGGCCTGTTCACCTACGACTCCGGCTTCATGGCCACCGCGTCGTGCCGCTCAGCCATCACCTACATCGACGGCGACAACGGCGTGCTGATGTATCGCGGCTACCCGATCGAACAGCTCGCCGAGCATTCGAGCTTCCTCGAAGTGGCGTATCTGCTGATGAACGGCGAACTGCCGAATCCGGACGAGTTCAGTAAGTTCGAGCATGAGGTCACGCATCACACGATGATGCACGAGGCCTTCCGCACCTTCCTGTTCGGCTTCCGCCACGACGCCCACCCGATGGCGATGCTGGTCGGCATGCTCGGCTCGATGGCGAGCTTTTACCACAACACCCTGGATCTGGAAGACGCAGAACAGCGCCGCATGGCCGCGATCCGCCTGATCGCGAAAGTGCCGACGATCGCCGCTTCGTGCTATCGGTATTCCATCGGTTGGCCGATCCGTTACCCGAAGAACAATCTCGAATACGTCACCCGCTTCCTGCACATGCTGAAGGAAGTGCCGAGCGAGCCGCTGGAGCTGAGCCCTGTGGCCGCCAAAGCGCTGGATCTGCTGTTCATCCTGCATGCGGATCACGAACAGAACGCCTCGACCTCGACGGTTCGCCTCGTCGGCTCCACCGGCGCCAACCCGTATGCCTGTGTCGCCGCCGGCGTGGCTGCACTGTGGGGCCCGGCGCACGGTGGCGCCAACGAAGCCGTGCTGAAGATGCTGGAAGAGATCGGCCGTCCGGAGAATGTGCAGTCGGCGATCGACAAGGCCAAGAACAAGGAATCCGGCTTCCGCCTGATGGGCTTCGGCCACCGCGTCTACAAGAACTTCGACCCGCGCGCCAAGATCATCCGCGAGATGTGCCACAAGGTGCTCGCCGAACTGGGCGTCAACGACCCGCTGCTCGAAGTGGCGATGCGTCTGGAAGAAGCGGCGCTGAAGGACGAGTACTTCGTCCAGCGGAAGCTCTATCCGAACGTCGATTTCTACTCGGGCATCATCTACAAAGCCCTGGGCATTCCGACCGAGATGTTCACGGTCATGTTCGCGATCGCCCGCACCGCCGGCTGGGTCGCGCACTGGCTGGAACAGCAGACCGATCCGGAAGCCAAGATCGGCCGTCCGCGGCAGATCTACACCGGCTACGCCGCGCGCGATTACACCGGCATGGACAAGCGCTGATCTGCAAGCGCTGATCAGTTTGTGGCAGCAGCGAAGAAACCCCGCCCAGGCGGGGTTTCTTCGCTGTTGGACCCGCGTGTCAACCGCCTCCGCCCCTGCGCGTTGTCGATCATTGCGGCATGTGCCGAGACGACTAGCGAGAGAGTGCTTTCATGACGTCTTTGACCAGAATGTCTGCGCTTCCGGCCAGACTTGCGTTCCTTCGGTTGCGAAGGGTCTTGCCGGCGCTCCTGCTGATCGCGAGCGCCACGGCGCAGGCGCAAAGCGGCTGCATCCCCAAGCCGTTGCAGCGGGTCGGGCAGGCCGTTGTCGACCTGTGTTACGGGCCTGCGGCGTGGCGCGAACCCTCGCTCGGCGGTCGCTGGTTGCAACAGAGCTTCGATTTCTACCCTGCGCCGTCGGGGACCACCCTGCCCGCACCACTGATCATCTGGGCGCACCCGAACGGAAGCAGCAAAGCGATAGCTCCAGGTTCGCCGACGTATCTGGCGCTCGTGGCGCCGGCACTGGAGGCAGGCTTTTCCTTTGCCTCGATCGAGTTCCGTCACCCGGTGGTCAATGATGCCGAGGCCGATTCGCCCGCAAACCTTGGCGTCCCACACTACGATATCGCGCGAGCGCTACAGTTCATGCGCGCAAGCGCTTGGGCGCTGGGTATCGACCGCCGCAATGTTTTCCTGCTCGCCAGATCGCGCGGCACGCTGGCGTTATGGACCGCCACGCAGAACGATATGGCCGATCCCTTCTCCAGCGATCCGGTGTCGCGCCAGTCCACGCGAGTCAATGCGGTCTACGCCTACAACGCGCAGACGACCTATGACGGGCTGGAGTTCGGAGAGTTGTTCATCGTGCCGTCCGATCGCGAGATCCATAACGCCGCGTTTCGGCGGGAGTACCCGACATACGCGCAATTCGGAAGCGCGGTGCGCAGTGTGAGCGCCGACGATCCTCCCGTGAAGCTGTTTTACGATCAGACATTCATCGGTCGACAGGTCACCTTGCAGGAATTGGAGGGCGTGGACGAGGTGCACTATCCAGGCTACGGCGTGGCGCTGTGCGATGCCTATCGACAGGCAGGAATCGCTGAGAAGTGCGAGGTCAACCACGACCCGATTTACGCAAATACCACATTGGTCTTCGGGCGGAACTACGTCGATTTTTTCAAGAAGTATCTGCGGCCGTTATCGAAGCCGGTGTTGCCGGCCAACCGGGTCGATGCCGTCAAGGTGGGTACGCCGCGCTGAGCGGCGCATGGCCCGCCTGTATGTACCGAATCGCGCGGCGGCCTCGCAGCGTCGCGCAGCGCTCGATGACGTCGGCCAGCGTTTGCGCGGTGCCGGCGCGACCGCCGATTGCGGTGTGGTTCCGCAGCGTAGTCAGGTCGAGTGGCATTCAGGCCCTTTTGCTGTCGGCCGATGATGTCATGCCAGCAGCGACCGCAACATCCACGCATTCTTTTCGTGGATGTTCAGGCGCTGGGTCATCAGATCGACGGTCGGGTCGTCGCCGGCACTGTCGGCGGTCTTAAGCACTTTGCGCGCGGTGCGGCAGACCGCCTCGTTGCCGACTACCAGCTGGCGCACCATCTCGCGCCAGTCGGCGGTATCGGCGAGGCCCGGTTCTTCGGCGATCGAGCTGAGCTTGATGAACTCGGCGTAAGATCCCGGCGCGTTGAAGCCCAGGGCGCGGATACGCTCGGCGGTTTCGTCCAGCGCGGTCCACTGCTCGGTGTACTGGCCCTCGAACATCAGATGCAGGCTGTTGAACATCGGGCCGTTGACGTTCCAGTGGAAGTTATGGGTTTTCAGATAGAGGGTGAAGCTGTCGGCGAGGAAGCGGGACAACCCTTCGGCGATCTTCTTGCGATCGGATGACGCGATCCCGATATCGATCTCATCCGTGCTGTTGTCGGCGTGGGCTTTGGTGGATTGGTTTTTGTCGGGTTTGTCGTTTTTCGATGATTTGGCCATGACTCGTCTCCAGGCGGGGGATCCATCACACTATCGTCCGACACGCAGCATTAGAAATCCGTTTTTTCGAACACAACGATAGATGTCGAGCATCGAAACCGCTGAAAAGGCCTCTGGTCCCGGCAAACCGCACGATCGCGCGCTGCAGAACGCACGGCGCGCGGTCGATGGCGGGCTGGCGCGCGACCGTGGACGTCTGCTTGGACTATGGTCGCGCTGGAGCGGCAAACCGACCGATTCCGAAGCACAGAATGCCTTCGCCGATGCGCTGGCCAAATCGGTCGCGGCGCGCGAGGCCCGGGCGGCGTCTTTACCGTCCGCGTTCGAGATCGATCCAGCGCTGCCCATCGGCGGCGAGGCCGAGCGCATCGTCGAACTGATCCGCAACCATCAGGTCGTGGTGATCGCCGGCGAAACCGGCTCCGGCAAGACCACGCAGTTGCCCAAGCTGTGCCTCGCCGCCGGCCGTGGTGCCGCTGGGATGATCGGCTGTACACAGCCGCGTCGGATCGCTGCGCGCGCGGTCGCAAGACGGGTAGCCGAAGAGTTGAAAACGCAGATCGGCGCGCTGGTCGGTTATCAGGTGCGCTTCAACGATAACGTCGGCGAACAGACCGCGATCAAGTTCATGACCGACGGCATCCTGCTGGCCGAGATCCAGTCCGACCGCCAATTGCTGCACAAGCGCCGCGATCTGAAGGTGATCGTGACCTCGGCGACCATCGATACCGAACGCTTCTCGCAGCATTTCGGCAATGCGCCGGTGGTGAGCGTGGAAGGCCGGGGCTATCCGGTCGAAGTGCGCTATCGGCCGCTGAATGCGGGCAGCGATGCGGAGGAGGATGGGCAAGCAGGCGATGGCGATAGAAGCGTGCTCGACGGCATCGTGTCCGCCTGCGACGAGATCGCGCGCCAGTCGCCGATGGGCGATGTGCTGATTTTCCTGCCCGGCGAGCGCGAGATCCGCGACGCCCATCAGGCGCTGGAGAAACGCAAGTATCGGCATACCGAAGTGCTGCCGCTGTACGCCCGGCTGTCGACGCGCGACCAGGACCGCGTGTTCAATCCCGGCCCGCAGCGACGGATCGTGTTGGCGACCAATGTCGCCGAAACTTCGCTGACCGTGCCGCGGATTCATTTCGTGGTCGATCCCGGTTTCGCGCGCGTCAAGCGCTACAGCCCGCGACAGAAACTCGACCGGCTGCACATCGAGGCGATTTCGCAGGCCAGCGCCGACCAGCGCAAGGGTCGCTGTGGCCGCATCGCGCCCGGGACCTGCTACCGCCTGTACGCGGAAGCCGATTTTCTCGCACGTGATCCGTATACCGACCCCGAAATCCGTCGCGCGGCGCTGGCGGGCGTGATCCTGCGGATGCTGTCCCTGGGGCTGGGGCGGATCGAAGACTTCCCCTTCCTTGAGCCGCCGGACCCGCGTGCGGTCGCCGATGGCTGGCAGCAGCTGTCGGAACTCGGCGCGATCGATGCCGATAGAACACTGACCCACATCGGCCGCATCATGGCGAGGCTGCCGGTGGACGTGAAGCTGGCGCGGATGCTGATTGCCGCGCAGAAACACGGCTGCCTGCGCGAGATGCTGACCATTGCCAGTTTCCTCGGAATACAGGACCCGCGTGAGCGCCCTTCGGATCAGCGCGGTGCCGCCGATGCCGCGCACGCGGAGTTCGTGGACCCGAAGTCGGAGTTCGTCGGTATTCTGAAGCTGTGGGATGCCTATCGTGCGGCGCATGAGGAGATGACCCAGTCGCAGTTGCGCAAATGGGCCGACAAGCATTTTCTCGGCTTCCTCAGGCTGCGCGAATGGCGCGAGCTGCATCGGCAGTTGAAGCTGTTGTGCGATGAACTCGATTGGGGCGCCGGTAAAGCGGGCGGTAGCGGCGGTACGGCGGGCTCAAGCCCGCCATCAATGACGCCCGACGCATCAGAAGCGGTGCGCCAAGGCGCACCCTATGTGGCGTTACACCGCGCCCTGATCGCCGGCCTGCCTACGCAAATCGGCAACCGCAGCGAGCGTGGCCTGTACGACGGTCCGCGCGGGCGCAAGTACACGATCTTTCCGGGCTCGCCGCTGTCGAAGAAACCGCCACCGTGGCTGCTGTCTGCGACGCTGCTGGATACCGAAAAAGTCTGGTCGATGACCAACGCCGCGATCGAGCCGGAATGGGCGATCGACGAATTGCCGCATCTGCTCGCGCGCCGGCATCACGACCCGCACTGGGCGCGTTCGCAGGGGCGCGTGGTCGGCAGCGAACAGATCGGTCTGTTCGGACTGGTGCTGGCGCCGAAGAAGCCGGTGCATTACGGCGCATTGTTTCCGGAAGAATCCCGACATATTTTCGCCCGCGATGCGCTGGTGACCGGTGAGATCAACACCCGCGCCGCGTTCCTGCCGCGCAATCTCGCGACGCTGGCGAAAGCGAAAGAAGAGGAAGCCAAGCAGCGACGTGCCGGGCTGATCGTCGACGAGGATTGGCAGGCGAAGTGGTATCTCGACCGCTTGCCGCCGCAGGTGCACAACCAGCAGGCGCTGGACGCGTGGTACGGAAAATTGCCGGCTGCCGATAAGGCGAAGCTCGAATGGTCGCTGGACGACCTGATGGTCGGCGGCGCCAGCGATGCCGAGCGTTTTCCGCCCTACCTGCGCTTGGGCGATCTGCGCTTGGCGGTGAAATACCGGTTCGAACCGGGCGCGCCCGACGATGGCATGACCGTAGCGGTGCCGCTGCATCTGCTGAACGTGCTGGACCCGGCGCAGCTGTCGTGGCTGGCGCCGGGGTTCGTCGCCGACAAAGCGACGGCATCGATCAGGTCGCTGCCGAAAACCCTGCGTCGCAACTTCGTGCCGGCGCCGGATTTCGCCCGCGCATTCGCCGAAGCGTTTCCACAGCCGGATGCCGACAGCTTCGAGGGCGCGTTGGCGCGTTTCCTCAAGAAGCTCACCGGAGTCGACGTGAGCACGGCCGATTTCGACGTTGCCGGCATCGATCCGCATCTGCGCGCGAATCTACGTTTGATGCATGCGGACGGGCGGAACGTGCTGGCGGAATCCCGCGACCTCGACGACCTGCGCGCACGCTTCGGAAAACAGGCCGCAGATGCGTTTTCGGCGCGTGTTGCAGAAGGCCTTGCGCAGCGCGGGTTGACCGACTTCCCGGCGGTGCCGATTCCGCAATCGGTGCCCGGTGTTGGCGGCGTCCCCGCATATCCCGCGCTGCACGACGACGGCGACAGTGTGTCGTTGACGGTGCATGCCGACCGCGCAGAAGCGCTGCGACATCACCCGCAAGGCGTACGCCGGTTGCTGCGCATCGCGTCGATGGAGAGGCTCAAACACGCTCGCAAACAGTTGCCGGTACAGGCGAAAACCTCGCTGCTTTACGCGGCGATCGAATCGCAGTCGCCGCGCCGGGATGGTCTGAAAGACAGCGATCGGCTGCGTCAGGATCTGGTCGAAGGCGCATTCGCCGCGCTCGCCGCAGAAGATCTCGATACGATCCGCGACCCCGCTGCCTTCGCGCAGCGCCGCGACGTCATCGCGAAACAGCTCTTCACCGAAGCGATGACCCGGCTGCAGCAGGCCGAGACCATCCTCGCCCGCGTCGCCGAAGTCCGTGCGGCGATGGAATCCACGCTGATGGGCTGGGCGAAAGCCAATCTCGACGATATGCACGCGCAGCTGGCCGCGCTGGCCTCGCCGGGTTTCCTGCGCGATACGCCCGCCGATGCGCTGAGCGAATACCCGCGCTATCTCAAGGCGATGACCCTGCGCGCCGAGCGCGCATTGCGCGATCCGGTGCGCGATCAGGCGCGCATGCTCGAACTCAAACCGTTCGCCGATGCCCTGGCCGAGGCCCGTCGCCGTGGCGTCGACGCTGCGGTGGGCTGGCAGGCGCTGCGCTGGGATCTTGAGGAATTCCGCGTTTCGCTGTTCGCGCAGGAGCTTGGTGCGAAGCGCGCCGTGTCCGCGAAGAAGCTCGCGGTCCGCATTTCGCAGCTGTCCTGACAGGCTGCTGAAACACCTGAGCGCGCACGACATCAGCAAGCTGCCAAGCGCCTGTCCACAATCGCTGGCCAGAGAGTCTGTCATCCCGAACGTCCGCGCAGCTCCAGGGGGGGCTGTTGCTGTGGCACCACCGGCCACAAGCGGATCCTCCTGGTACTTCGCCCTCGTCAGGGATGACAGATCGCTTTTGTACGTTCGCGGTTGATGGACATGCGCTGGGCTTTCTTCGAACCGAAGCGGGTGATCTGGACCGGCAAAATAGAGTGACGGAGCGCATGCGGTAATCTTTTGGCACTCCCGTCCTGGCCGCGCTGGTCACAAAGTGCATGCAAGACACGTCGTGAACGGGCTGGTCGCGGATTCCGCCTTGTCCGGGGACCTGCGGAAGCATCAGAGCGAGATCGCTTTGAATCCATCCATCCGGCGGCGCCCATTGCGCCGCCGTTTAGCAGCGAACCGCGCCTGGCGTGGGGCTGCAGCCACCACCAGGAGTCGCTCCATGATTCAAGCCCTCGATATCTTCCTGCAACCCGGCCCGGTCTTCGTGGCGCAGAAGGACAAGCCTACTTTCATCCTGCCGTTCGCCTTGATCGCGGTGACGAGCATAGCCTTGATGATGAGCTACTTCTTCAGCGTCGATCCCGACTGGTACATGGATTACATGCTCAGCGCCAGCGGCACCGAAATGAGCGCCGCCGAGATGGAGCAGGCCGCGAAAATGATGCCCGGCGCACGCACGCTGGCCTACATCAGCTCAGCGACCGCAGCGATCGGCATCGGCCTGATCATGCTGCTGTATGCGGTGTACTACTTCGTCGCCGGCAAGCTCACCGGCCATGCGCTGGGGTTCAAGCACGGGCTGAGCCTCGCGACATGGTCGAGCATGCCGACGGTGATCGGGACGCTGGTGGCGCTGGTCGGCGTATTCCTGATGACGCCGCAGACACCGCTGGAATCGCTGATGCTGCTCAATGTCGACCCGCTGCTGGTGGAGCTGCCGCGCGAACATCGCTGGAGTGCGCTCGCCAAAGGCTTCAGCCTGCTTGCGTTCTGGACCACATTCCTCGGCGCCCTGGGCTGGAAAACCTGGGGCCGCACCAGCTGGCTGCAGGCGATCGTGGTCGCTGTGTTGCCTTCGCTGGTGATCTACGGCGGTATGGCGCTGTTCGCGCTTCTGAAATGACCAGTAAAAAAAACCACCAAAAGAATCGCCAAAGACTACGGACATATCAACGATGAAATTCAGCAGGAAGTGGTGGGTCGCGGGTCTGATCGTGGCCTTGGTCGCCGTGCCTATTCTCGTGAAGAAGGCGCGCGGCGGCTGCGGCGAAGCGCGCATTGGCTTCGTGTGCGCTGTCGTCGTCGTCGCCAAGCACGACCGCGATGTCGCGATGATCGGCGAACGCGATGTCGGCTTCGGCGATCAGTCCGTGCAGTATTGTCTGCGGGTCGCCGTCCCAGGCGGCCCAGAGTTTCGGGCGGTAGTTGCCATCGAACGAGACCAGCGCGCCTGCGCTGCGTGCTGCGCGCGCGGCTGCGATGGCGGCATCGGCGGTGGTCTGGCCGAGTGCCGGGGTCACACCCGAGACATGCAGTGCGGCAGCGCCAGCCAGTGCGGCGGACCAGTCGTACTCGGCGTTGCCGGTGTTCGCGAACGCCGAGTCCGCGCGGTCGTACAGCACTTCGCTGGGCCGGTGCCCGGCGCCGGTTGCGAGGAAATACAGGCCCATGCGGCCCGGCCGGCGCAGTACGCCGTTGACCTCCACACCGTGTCGACGCAGTTCGCCCAATGCGGCATCACCGAGCCCGTTGTCGGCAACGGCGCCGACGAGTGCGGTGCGGTGGCCGAAATGGGCCAGCGACACCGCAACATTGGCCTCCGCGCCACCGACGTGGATCTCCAGACGCGGCGTTTGCAACAGCGTTTCACGTCCGGGGGCTGCCAGTCGCAGCAGAATTTCCCCGAAACATACGATGCGACCTGACATGGAACCTCCGGATGGGGTGGGCGGCGCTGCTGCAGCGCAGCATGCGTTGCGGCCAGTCTTTTGATACGGTTTGACCAGCGGTGTCATTTTCAACGGCAGACGGGGGATGATAACCGGCCATCGCCAGTAGTGTCCCGCACGTTCCAGCCTTATTTTCTCGCGAGGGGGAAGAGATGCACAATCATCACAGCAACAAAAAGACACCGGTTACCATGCTTGCGGCTTCGATCGGCTTTGCGCTCCAGCTGGTGGCCCTCTCGGCAGCGGCCCAGCAGGCGTCCACTACCGCGCCATCCGCAGGGCCGGAAACCAGTACGGATCTGGACAGGCTGGAAGTCGTCGGTTTCCGCGCCAGTCTGGTCAAGGCGCTCGACGACAAGCGCGATTCAGCCGAGCAGATCGACGCGATCGTTGCCGAAGACATCGGCAAGTTTCCCGATCAGAACCTCGCCGAATCGCTGCAGCGCGTGCCGGGCGTTTCAATCGACCGCGATGCGGGCGAAGGCCGTTCGATCACGGTGCGCGGTCTGGGCCCGGACTTCACGCGCGTCCGGCTCAACGGAATGGAAGCGCTGTCCACCACTGGAGGTACCGACAGTTCCGGCGGTGCGAATCGCGGCCGTGGCTTCGACTTCAATGTCTTCGCTTCGGAATTGTTCAACAATCTGACGGTGCGAAAGACGCAGTCGGCGGAAGTCGACGAAGGTTCGCTCGGTGCGACCGTCGACCTGCGCACCGGCCGGCCGTTCGACTACCGCAAGTTCACTGCGACTGTCAGCGGACAGATGAGCTACAACGATCTGTCCGGGTCGTGGGACCCGCGTTTCGCCGGGCTGATCAGCAACACCTGGGGCGATGGCAGAGTGGGCGCGGCGCTGTCGGTCGCATACAGCGAGAGAAGCACGCTGGAAGAGGGTTTCAGTGCGGTGCGTTGGGAAAACACCACCGCGTCTGGCGGTTTTTGCAGCCCGGTCGGGGTCACGCCGGCATCGTCGGCGCCCGGTTCCTCGGCGGCGAATTGCGCGACCGGCCTTCCGCGTCCCGCGAACACCGCTTCCAATGTCAGCGCCTACACCACCGCGATGGCGCCGGGGGTGTTCGCGCCGCGACTGCCGCGCTATGGCCGTCTGACCCACGAACAGGAGCGCACCGGCATCACCGGCACGTTCCAGTTCCGCATCAACGACGACACGACCGTTGCGGTCGATGCGCTGTATTCCAAACTGGAAGCCACGCGCCAGGAAGATTTTCTCGAAACCATTTCCTTCAGCCGCACCGCAGCGCAGGGTGGCAAACCCCAGACCGAAGTGGTGGCGGCCGAAGTGGACGGTCGCGGCAATCTGGTCTACGGCGTGTTCAACAACGTCGATGTGCGTTCGGAATCGCGCTTCGATGAACTGGAAACCACGTTCACGCAGCTCGGCTTCGACTTCCAGACCCGCTTCACCGACAAGCTGAGCTTCAATGCACAGGCGGGCCTGTCGAAGTCGGAGTTCCGCAATCCGGTGCAGACCACGGTGACTTTCGACGTACAGAACGTCGACGGATATTCATGGGACTTCCGCGGCAATGATCGCGAGCCGACCATCACCTATCCATTCGACGTGAACAGCCCGACTGCGTGGCAATGGGTCAGCAGTCCGGTAGCGAACTCGACCGGTTCGGAGATCCGCATCCGTCCGCTCGGTGCCGACAACACTTTCCAGAATGCCCGCTTCAACATCATCTATGACGTCAACCCATCGATCGCGATCAAGGCCGGTCTTGGCTGGAAGGAATACGGTTTCGAGACGTTCGAGTCGCGGCGCACCAACGAAACGCGCGTGCCGGGTCTGCCTGCGGGCATGACCGTCGCGGATATCTCCCGCACCTTCAGCGGCTTCGGTTCGGGAAGCAATAGCGGTTGGTTGATTCCGGATCTCAATGCCATCGCACGCTTGTTCAACATCTACTGCAATTGCGACCCTACGCCCGGGACTGTTGGCGATGGCGACGATTTCCGGCTGGGCAGCATCACAGTGGGCAACGCACGAGGCAACAATTTCGCGGTCAGCGAGACCGATCAGGGCGGCTATCTGCAGATGGATTTCGATACCGAAGTGATCGGTCGCCGTCTGCGCGGCAACTTCGGCGTGCGCTATGCGTCCACTGATGTCGCTGCCACCGGTTATCTCGCCACCGGCGGCGGCAGCGAAGTGGTGGTTCGCAACGCCTACGATGACTGGCTGCCGTCGCTGAATCTGGCCTGGGATCTGAGCGACAGCGTCGTGTTGCGCTTCGGCGCAGCGAAAGTGATGGCGCGGCCGCAACTGCCGAATCTCAATCCGGGCGGTACGGTCAATACCACCCTGCGCACGATCACCACCGGCAATCCGCTGCTGGAACCGTTCCGCGCGACCACCTACGACCTGTCGGCCGAATGGTATTTCGCGGAAAGCTCGCTGCTGAGCGTCTCGCTGTTCTACAAGGACATCGATACCTATATCCAGACGCTGCGCGAAACCCGTCCTTTCAACACCACCGGCCTGCCGCTGGAACTGCTGGCGGTGTCCGGGCTTCCGGCGGATACGCCGTTCGACATCACCTCGCCAGTGAATACCACGGGCGGCCCGTTGCAGGGTTTCGAGATCAACTATCAGCAGCCGTTCTCGTTCTTGCCGGGCGTCTGGAGCGGCTTCGGTCTGCTGCTGAACTACACGCACGTCGAATCCGAGATCGACTACGCGATCTCGCCGACCAGCAGCCTGTTCGTCACCGCCGACCTGGTCAACCTGTCGCCGGATGCCTACAACGCCACCCTTTACTACGAGAACAAGCGTTTCAGCGCGCGCGTGTCCGGCTCGTACCGCGACCGCTATCTGCAGACGGTGCCGGGCCGCAACGGCAACAACTTCGAAGGCAAGAACGAAACCTTCAACGTCGACGCCAACTTGACCTACAACGTCAATGACAAGCTGACCCTCACACTGGAAGGCATCAATCTGACTGACGAGTACAACGACCAGTTCGTCGATACGGTGGGCGATCGCGCTTCGGTCTACCACCACACCGGTCGACAGTATTTCGTCGGT
>JBIITV010000018.1:0-47371 GCA_044340325.1 Lysobacteraceae bacterium | reverse complement strand
AAGGCGCTGCCTGTTCTTGATGTGGCTTGCTCCTGATGTGGCGTGCTCCTGATGCGACGTTTCCCCTCTTGGCGGTGCCCGCAATGGCGCCGCTTTTTTTGTGCAGCAGCCTATGGCTCGGCTATCAGGAATACGTCGCTCTCTAAGTGCCGCGTTGGAAGAACGGTGCAATTTCACGCAAACGTTCCTCGGCGCGCCCGTCCGATAGGCATTGGTCGCTGCGGACAGATAACCAAACCGTTGCTGCGCCTTGCGCAACGGCAGCAAAACACTGGCATCCAAGAGTCGAGTGTGAACGCCGATGCGCACGTATGCACGGCCTCCGATGCGCCCTAGTCGCGCATGCTGCATTGCAAATTGACACCGGTGACATTTTTGCGTCGAATGAGGTGCCGCAACGACACCTGACCCCCGCAGGTACGGCGCCGGAGACGGCCACGGAACAGGACCCATCCACCCACATTCGCAAGGACTCCAATGAACATCACTCCCAAACTGCAGGTCCGGGCGCTCACGCTCGCCGCCGCCTCGCTCTGTCTATCCTTCGCTTTCAGCCACGATGCCCAGGCTCAGGCCATGGGCTACGCCGCTGGCGCCACCGGCGGCAGCGGCACGCCGGTAAACGTCAGCACGCCCGAACAGATGCGTACCGCGATCGCGAACTACAACGGCACGAGCGGGCTGGTGCTGAACTACACCGGCAGCTTCAATTTCGGCAGCATCACCGATGTCTGCGCGCAGTGGCGGAAAGCGCCGAACGTGGTCGAGATCAAGGACAAGAGCAACATCTCCATCCTCGGCGCCAACGGCTCGTCCGCCAACTTCGGCATCTTCATCGTCGGCAACTCGCAGAACGTGATCGTGCGCAACATGACCTTCGGCTTGCTGCCGGGCGGCGAAGGCGCCGACACCATCACCGTCGAGGGCCGCGGCACCGGCCGCATCCCGTCACGGATCTGGATCGACCACAACACCATCTTCGCATCGTTGACCAGTTGCCCAGGCGCCGGCGACGCCAGCTTCGACGGCGGCATCGATATCAAGCGCGGCGCCAACCGCGTCACCGTGTCGTACAACCACGTCTACAGCTACCAGAAGGTCGGGCTCAACGGCCACAGCGACAGCTCCACCGAGCACAATGCTGCGCGTACCACCTACTACCGCAACCGCTTCGAGAACGTGCAGTCGCGACTGCCGCTGCAGCGCTTCGGCTTGAGCCATATGGCGAACAACTATTTCGGCAATGTCGCCACATCCGGCATCAATGTCCGCATGGGCGGCGTGTCGCTGATCGAAGCCAATTACTTCGAGAATATCGCTAACCCGGTGACTTCGCGCGACAGCTCGCAGATAGGCTTTTGGGACTTGCGCAGCAACTTCGTCGGCGGCGGCATCACCTGGACGTCTCCCGGTAGCAGCGGCGTCAACGCCACCAATTGGCAGACCACCCGTGCGTTCCCGGAAGCGCTGCCGTACAACATGAGCATCGCACCGGCCGCGCAGGTGAAATGTCTGGTTTTTGCCACCGCAGGCGCCAGGACCAATCTCGCCACCACTGCCCCACAGTGCACCGGCGGCGGTACCGCAACGATCGCACTCACCGCCCGCGCCACCAGCACCGATATCAACCTTGCCTGGACCGTATCGAACATCGCCACCGCGTCGCAGGAGGTCTATCGCGATACCGATGCCAATCCCAGTGGCCGCGTACGCATCGGCACAGTGGGGGCGAGCGACCGCAGCTTCAACGACAGCACCGCTGGCATCGGCACGACGTACTACTACTGGATCAAGAACACCACGAATGGGGTCGTCACCAACTCCGACGCGGCTTCTGCAAGGCGCTGAGCATCGACACGCGTCCCGCACGTTCGTCGTCGCAGGGGGATCCCCTGCGACGACTTGGGGTCTATCATCGTTCCGGTAGGCTTTGAAGAACTGCAGCATTGTTTCCATGTATTCCCAATGCCGTAGGTTGCGTCTCCGTCCCGGTGCGCGTCGCTTTGAACCGCGCCATCTGCGCGTCGGTCACCGTTTCAAAGATCGGAATCCAAGGCTGGGATAACCAAGGCTGGAACACCCGCGTAGTGACGGCCGAAAGTCGTTGTCGATCAGTCGCTGCATGGACTGATCTGTGAGGACATTGCATCGATGCGTTCTGTAGTGATGGCCGCGTCAGAGAAAGCCGCCATAACTAGGGATTCAGAACGTTCCGCGCTGGAAGTAGGGCGCGCGTTCGTAGAGCCGGCGCTCGCCGCCACGCGGATCGTCTTCCACTTGGCTGTCGACATCGAACATCATCGTCGCGCGGCGATCGTGATCGTAGCGCGGCCAGTGCGGCAAGCCGGGGTGGTTCGGATCGCCGCTGCGCGCGAATGCGATCAGTGCATCGCTGATCGCATCGGCCACGCGCTGCGCGTCGGCGGTATCGCCGGTGCGCGATCCGGGCTGACGGATGGTATCGAACGCCAGCGGGATGTCGAGCGTGTGCATCGCACCGAACACCCCGCCGTCGAGCGGCGATGGGAAATCGAGCTGGTACACCCAGGTGGGCGCGTTCTGAAGTGCGCGGGCCTCGGCTTCGAGCACGGCGCCGCGCCACGATCGCCCGGCGGTGGTGGCGGCGAAAAACACATCGCTCGCGGAATAGTGCGGATACAGCCGGCGGTATTCGGCGATCACCGTCTCAGGCGGCAGATCCACGTACTGCTGTCTGCGCAACGCGTCCGGCAATCGATCCCAATCCAGCGCATGGTGGGCTGGATGGTTGCCGAGGAACGCGCGGGTCTCGTCGCGGGTGTTGCCGATGATCATCGGAATGCGCGCGGACTGCGGCGGCGCGTCGGGATGGAACGGATGCCGAGGCAGATCGTGACCGTCGAGCACCGGGCCGAAGTACAGGCTCATGTCTTCGATCCGCGATGGATCGCGGATGCGTGCAGCCTTCAGCAGCGTTTCGATCGGAAACGTGCGCAGCGCAGCGAGGCGATCCGGCGCCAGACCGAGTGCGTCGAGAAACATCGTCGCTCGCTGCGCTGCGGCGCGCGGGCCGGCAGCGGTCACCTGTTGTCCGCTCATGGTCATTGCGCGATGGAACAGGCCGGCAGCTTTGGGCATCGCCATCAGCGTCGCGATCTTGGCGCCACCGCCGGACTGCCCGAACATGGTGACGTTGCCGGCATCGCCGCCGAATTCAGCCGCGTGCTCGCGCACCCATTCGAGCGCCGCGATCAGATCGCGCTGGCCGATGTTGCCGGAGGCTGCGTACTTCGCCTCGAACTCGCCCAGATACAGATAGCCGAACAGATTCAGACGGTGATTGACCGTGATCACGACAACATCGCCGCGCCTGCACAGACGCGTACCGTCGTAGAGCGGGTCGCTTCCGGATCCGGTGTTATAGGCGCCGCCGTGGATGTAAACCAGCACCGGCCGTTTGCCACCGTCGCGAAGCGCGGGCGTCCAGACATTGAGGACGAGACAGTCTTCGCTGCCCGGACCAAGCTCGCCGATCTGCGGTGCCGATGCGCCGTAGCGAATCGCATCGCGCACGTCGCGCCAGGGTATTTCGCGATCCGGCGGCAGAAACCGCGTGGTCGCGGTATCAGCGCCGTAGGGAATGCCCTTGAACGAAAGCACATCGCGCGCATCCGGGTTGGCACTGCGCAGCCCGCGTATGCGACCGCTGCGCGTGCGCGCGACGGGTCTATGACTGCCGGCAGCAACGCCGTGCGGCAGCAGCGCAGTGACGGCCAGCGCGATTCCGGTCTGCAGCGTACGTCGGCGACTGCGATCCATGATGCGGCTCTTTGCGCGATCAGCGCAGCGGGTCGCGACGCGGCAGCGGCTTCAGCGGCTCCATGGTGTCGAGATCCCAGTCGTCCGGCACGAACGCTTGGCGCGTTTCCGCGTGCTTGGGGTAACCGCCGACTTCATCTTCGCTGTCGATGACCCCGCCGCGGCCTTCGATGGTGTCGGCGAGAATCCGCCGGTCGATATCGTCGCGATCCCACGGTCGCGCGCCGGCAGACGCGATCACCGCGTCCTGCACATTGGCGGCAGGCAGCGGCTTCACGCCGAACGGCAGCGCAGGCGCGGTTTTCAGCATGCGCACGCCGACCGGCGCAGTGCTGTAGCTGCCCTGCATCGGCAATGGTTGGCCGATGCGATCGACCGCGAGGTTGTCGCGCAGGTACAGATCCAACGCGCCAGAGCCGCCGAACATGAAGAACGCCGCCTGCTTCGGCGTGTCCGGGCCACCGCGCATCGCGTTGCCGATCAGCGCAAGTCGTCCGTCTTCGTAGATGCGGCCGTCCCATTCGGCGGCGACCAGGTTGTAGTGCACCGCGCGCTGACCCGGGTTGTAGATCAGATTGTTGATGACCATGCCCTGCGAGCCGCCCTTGAACATCGGATTTCGCTCGAGATTGTGCGCGTAGAGATTGCCGATGATCAGGATGTCGCGTGCATTGTCGTGGATCAGCGAACCTTTGGAGTGTTCGCCCTTGGCATGGCTGGAGTGCGCCAATCCTTCGGCGATGATGTTGTTGCTGAAAGTGATCCGGTGCGATGTGTTGTCGCGCCACTGTTCCGGCGTGTCGCCGCCGAAGCGCGGGCCGGATGCCGAGAGGTTTTCGTCGGTGGCCCAGGTCAACGAGCAGTGATCGACGATGATGTCGTGACCGCCGACGCTGGAGATCGCGTCGAAATCCACGCCGCTGCGTTTGGGTTGACCGGCTTCGCCGGGGCGCACGCGGATGTGGCGCACGACCACGTCGTGGGTTGCGATATCGATGCCGCCCCGGATCAGCGTGATGCCCGGCTGCGGCGCCGTCTGACCGGCGATGGTCAGGAAGGGTTCGCGGATCTTCACAGTCTTCAGGCCGAGATCGATCACGCCGCCGACTTCAAACACCACAATCCGCAGGCCTTTGGCATTCAAGGCTTCCAGCAGTGATCCAGGACCTTCGGAGGCCAACGTCGTGACGCGGATGATTTTGCCGCCGCGTCCGCCGGGCGTGTGTGCGGCCCAGCCCTGCGCGCCGGGGAATGCGGGCGTGGTTGCGGGTTTGGTCTCCACCTTTGCTGCGGGCACCGTTGCGGTGGCGGTTTGCGCCAGGGTCAGCAGCAGCGCGGTGAGCGTGGTCAGCAACTGCGAGGGGGGCATGTCGGTATCTCCGGAAGGTGGTTTATCGTGCACTGCGGATTGTCAATGACACCGGTTTCCTATACAACTCCTTTCAACGAATCAGGGGACGAACCCGGGAATGAACGAGAAGGTGGGCGAGAGCGTGGTGGGCGACGACTCCGAAAGCTGGGAAATCGCGCGGCGTCTGGTCCGGGCGCGTTTGGGGGCTCGCGCGCTGCCGGACTATCCCGGCGGATTGCCGCCGACCATGGATGCGGGCTATGCCAGCCAGGATGCGGCGATCGCGCTCTGGCCCACGCGCATCGCGGGCTGGAAGGTCGGCAAGGTTCCGGATGCGTGGCTGGCGCGGATGGGTGAAGAGCGCCTGGTCGGCCCGATCTTCGAGGATGCGGTGCAGCGCGCTGTGCCGGGCGAAGTTGCAGGCTTCGCAGCCATCGAAGGCGGCTTCGCTGCGGTCGAAGCCGAATATGTGTTCCGATTGGGCGTCGATGCGCCGGCAGGCAAGACTGCGTGGACAGACGATGAGGCGCTCGCGCTGGTCGATACCTTGCTGGTCGGCGCCGAACTGGCCGGCAGCCCACTGCCGCACATCAACGAGCTGGGCCCGGCCGTTGTGGTGTCGGACTTCGGCAACAATACAGGCCTGATCCTCGGCCCGCCGGTGCCGGAATGGCGACGCATGCTGGGGAGGCTGGAACAGGATCTGCGCTGCGAAACCGCGATCGACGGGTTGGTCGTCGGCAGCGGGCGCGCCAGCGATATCGCCGGCGGGTTGGTCGCCGCGCTGCGCTTCGCGCTGGCGCGCTGTGCGCGACGCGGCATGCCCCTGCGCGCCGGGCAACTGGTGTCCACCGGTGCCGCCACCGGTATCCACGACATCCGCCTGGGGCAGCAGGCATGCGTGAGGTTCGAGGGCATTGGCGAAATCGCGATCGTCGCGGAGCTGGCGATGCCGAGGCGCGACGCATGAACGGGCGCAGACGCTTGCTGCAGGGGTTGTGCGCTGCGGGTGCGGGCGCGATGTTCGGTGCGGTTGCGAGCGACCGCCGGTCTGCGGGTGTGCTTACGGCCACCGATGTGCATCCGAAGGATTATCCGACCGTCGCTGCAGTGCGCTGGCTCGGCGAAACCCTGGAGCGCGAAACCAGCGGCCGTCTGCGCATCCGTCTCTATCACGCCGGCCAGCTCGGCCGCGAATCCGACACGCTGGAGATGGCGCGTCACGGCGCGATCGATTTCACCCGCGTCTACACCGGTGCGCTCAACAATGCGTTTCCGCTGACCAGAGCGCTTTGCATGCCGTTCGCGTTCGATTCGGTCGCGCATCAGCGGCATGTCCACGATGGCGCGATCGGCGCGGAGGTGCTGCGCGGATTCGGAGCGCGCGATGTGGTCGGTCTGGCGCTTTACGACAGCGGTGCGCGCTGCTTCTACAACACGCGCCGGCCGCTGCATACGCCGGCCGATCTCGCCGGTCTGAAACTGCGGGTGCCGCCCTCGGACATTTTCATCGCGCTGATCCGGCTGCTCGGCGGCAATCCAACGCCTTTGCCTTACGGGCAAGTATTCTCGGCGTTGGAAACGCATTTGATCGATGGCGCGGAGAACAATCTGCGCAGTTTCCACTCGAGCCGCCATTTCGAGACCGCGCGCTACTGGTCGCAGAGCGCGCATTCCTATGCGCCCGATGCGCTGCTGATTTCCAAACGCACGCTCGATGCGATGAAACCATCGGATCGCGCGCTGCTGATCGACACCGCACGTGCGTCGGTGAAGATCATGCGCGATCTGTGGGACACGTCCGAATCCGAATCCAGGCGGGCGCTGGACGCTGCGGGCGTGAAAATGAACGCGGTCGATGCGGATGCCTTCCGCAAAGCCGCAGAACCGCTGTTGCGCGAGCTGCTGCGCGACCCGGACCTGCGCCGCCTCCACGACGCGATCCGCGCTGCGGCCTGATCGAGAGGACATCCGATGTCTGTAGATGAAGCAACGAAAGCGGAACCGATGAAGCAAGAATCGATGAAACCAGAACCGAAGAAGACAGAACCGAAGAAGACAGGCATGGATCGCCTCGCCGACGCGGTGGTTGCGCTCGCGGCGCTGGCGCTGGTCGGGCTGGTCGTAGTGCAGGGATGGCAGGTGTTCGCGCGCTACGTGCTGAACGATTCGCCCAGCTGGACCGAACCGGTGACGCTGGTCCTGCTGACCTCGGCGATGTCGTTCGGATCTGCCGCCGCTGTTCAGAACGATCGCCATTTCGCCTTCACGCTGTTGGTCGACAGCGTGCCGGGTGCGCTGCAGCGCGCGCTGTTCGTGTTCACGAAGCTCACGATCGCGCTGCTGGGCGCGGTGCTGGCGTGGTGGTCGTTCGCCCTGCTTCAAAGCGGCCTGGATGTGCGCACTGCGGGCGCACCGTTCCCGGAAACGCTGCCCTATGCGCCGGTGGCGCTGGGCGGCGCATTGATGGCGATCTTCGCGCTGGCACGCTGTTTCAGCATGCCCGTAAAAACGGCATCCGAAGCGCGCGCGGAGGCGAAATAATCATGGAAATCCTGATTCTGTTCGGTGTGTTCGTGCTGCTGCTGATGATCGGCGTGCCCGTCGCGTTCTCGCTGGCGGTCGCTGCGCTGGCGACTCTGGCCTATATCGATCTGCCGCCGCTGATATTGGCGCAGCAGGTCACGGCCGGCGCAGGTTCGGCGTCACTGGTGGCGATTCCGCTGTTCATTCTCGCCGGCGAGATCATGATGCGCGGCGGCATTTCCGAGCGCCTGATCGGCCTCGCCAGCGCGATGGTCGGACGGATGCGCGGCGGTCTGGGCCAAGTCAGTATCGTCTCGTCGCTGTTCTTCGGCGGCGTGTCGGGTTCGGCCATCGCCGACGTGTCTGCGGTCGGCGGCGCGATGATCCCGCAGATGGTGCAGCGCGGCTACGCCAAGGATTACGCGGTCAACGTGAGCATCAATGCCGCGCTGGTCGCGCTGCTGGTGCCGCCTTCGCACAATCTGATCTTGTTTTCCGCAGCGGCGGGTGGAGGCGTTTCGATCATCGACCTGTTCGCGGCCGGCATGCTGCCGGCGTTGCTGATGACTGCGGCAATGATGGTCACCGCCTACGTGCTGGCGCGTCGCGCCGGTTACGGTACCGAGGCGTTTCCGGGCTTCGGCGCGCTGCTGCAGCGGTTCGTCGCGGCGCTGCCCGGCCTGATGCTGGTCGCGCTGATCTTCTTCGGCATCCGTGCCGGTATCTTCACTGCTGTGGAAAGCGCGGCGATCGCGGTGCTGTACGCGCTGCTGGTCGCCTGCGTGGTGCATCGTAAACTCGGTTGGTCCGCCTTCCTCGACACCCTGACCCACGCCGCGCGGACCACCGGCGCGATCTTGTTCGTGATCGCTGCGGCCGCTGCGTTCGGCTGGCTGTTGGCGTATCTCGAAGTGCCTGCGGCCACGGTCGAAGCGATGCGCGAGATCGCGCACAGCAAACTGGCGATCCTGCTGCTGATCGTGGTCGTGCTGTTGTTGCTTGGCACGTTCATGGATCTGGCGCCGATGATTCTGATCTGTACGCCTATCTTCCTGCCGGTGGCGAAGGCCTACGGCATCGACCCGCTGCAGTTCGGTATCGTATTGATCCTCGCCGGCGGCATCGGCCTGGTGACGCCGCCGGTGGGTTCGGTGTTGTTCGTCGGCACCGCCATCGGCCGGATCAGCGTCGGCGAAACGCTGAAGACGATCTGGCCGTTCTGGCTGGCCGCGCTGGCGGTGCTGATGGCGGTGGCCTTCGTTCCGGCGCTGTCGCTGTGGTTGCCCGCTGCTATGAAATGAGCCGGCGCAATGTCTCATGGGACATCCTGGCGCCGATTCGCGCCATAATCGGGGCATGACCGCCAAAACCCCCGTTTCGTCGAAATCACGGCCCACGCCGTCCGCCGCCTCCGGCAAGGCCACGATCAACGACATCGCCCGACTTGCGGGGGTGTCCAAGAAAACCGTATCGCGGGTCATCAACGACTCGCCGCTGGTCAAGCCCGATACCCGTACCAAGGTCCACGCGCTCATGCGCGAATACGGCTATGTGCCCGACCCGCAGGCGCGCGGGCTGGCGTTCCGGCGTTCGTTCCTGATCGGGCTGGTGTTCGACAATCCCACCGCGCAGTACATCGTCAACATCCAGTACGGCGTGCTCGATGCGCTGCGCGATTCGGGCTACGAACTGGTCGTGCATCCCTGCGACAGCAAGAGCGAGGGTTACATCGACGGTATCCGCCGTTTCGTACAGCAGCAGAAACTGCACGGCGTGATCCTGATTCCGCGCGTGTCCGAAGACCAGGCGCTGGCCGAAACGCTGCGTGCGATGGAGTGCCGTTATGTGCGCATCGCTTCAATTGCGCTGGACAATCCGGGCAAGATGCTGGTGACCCACGACCGCTCGGCCAGTGCGGAAGCGGCCAACTACCTGGAATCGCTGGGTCATCGTCGATTCGGCCTGATCACAGGGCCGCGCCGGTATCGCTCGGCGATCGAGCGCGGCGACGGCTTCGTCGATGCGCTGGCGCGGCGCGGCATCCAAGTGCAGGCCGAGCACATCTACGAGGGCGGCTATACCTTCGAATCCGGCGTCGCCGGCGCCGAACAACTGCTGGCCCGCCCCGACCGCCCCACCGCGATCTTCGCTTGCAACGATGAAATGGCCGCTGGCGTCTATAAAGCCGCGCAGCGTATGGGTATCTCGATCCCCGGCGAACTGTCTGTGGTGGGTTACGACGACAGTCCATTGGCCTCGCAACTGTGGCCAGCGCTGAGCACGATCCGTCTCCCGGTTCGGGATGTCGGCCGTCAGGCCGCGATGCTGCTGCTGGCGCAGGACGGCCCAGCATCGACGGTCACGACGGCGGTCACGCCGCATCTGGTTTCGCGCGATTCCTGTCAGCCGCCGCAGGCGGAATGATCTGTCCGGGCGGGTAGACGCCATTGCGCCGCCGGTCGCCGAAGATGTTTGACACCGGTTACCAAAACGCGTCGAAGCAGCTATCATGCGATCAAACCGAAGCATTCCCAGCGAGAGAGCGATGTTCCAGAAGACCTATCACGCTTGTCATCCCGATTCGATGGAGGGCGCCAGCAACGATCAGCTGCGCGAGCGCTATCTGATCGATGGCCTGTTCGCCGCCGATGCCGTCCTGCTCAACTACACCCATTACGAACGCATCGTCGTCGGCGGCGCGGCGCCGGTGCGTCAAACCCTTACGTTGCCCGTGCAAACCCAGCCGGCCTCCGCGGCCGGCAAACCCTTTCTCGAACGCCGCGAACTGGGCGTGGTGAACGTCGCCGACGGCGACGGCATCGTGACCGTCGATGGCGTCGCCTACACCCTCAAGCCGCGCGACGCGCTGTACGTCGCGATGGGCAGCGCCGAGGTGACGTTCGCCTCCGGCGATGCCGCCAATCCCGCGCGCTTCTACCTGTTCTCCACGCCCGCGCATGCGCGGTACGAGACCAGACACATCTCGATCGACCAGGCGGTTCCGCTGGAGCGCGGTGCGCTGGAAACCTCGAACGAGCGCACGATCTACCAGTACATCGTCCCGGCCACCTGCACCTCGTGCCAACTGCTGCTTGGGCTGACGCTGCTGAAGCCGGGCAGTGTGTGGAACACGATGCCGCCGCATCTGCACGACCGCCGCAGCGAAGTCTATTTTTACTTTGGACTCGGCGACGACCAGAAAGTCATGCATTTCATGGGCGATCCGGCCGACATGCGCCATCTGGTGATCGGCAACGAAGAAGCGGTGGTCTCGCCGCCGTGGTCGATCCACATGGGTTCGGGCACGCGCAACTACGGCTTCATCTGGGCGATGGGCGGCGAGAACCTCGATTACACCGACATGCAACAGCTCGATATCTGCCAACTCAAGTGAGGCGCGCATGAGCACTGAATTGTTCGATCTCCACGGCAAGGTCGCGCTGGTGACAGGCGGTAACACCGGACTGGGCCAGGGCGTTGCAGTGGCACTGGCGAAAGCCGGCGCCGATATCGCCGTCGCCGGCATCGTGCCGGCCGAAGACACCGCCGCGCAGGTGCGCGCGCTCGGCCGTCGTTTTATCGATATCCAGGCCAATCTGATCGCGATCGAACCGATTCCGCGGGTCATCGAGGAAGCGCTATCGGGGCTGGGCGGGCTGGATATTCTGGTCAACAACGCCGGCTTGATCCGTCGCGCCGATGCGGTCGATTTCAGCGAACAGGACTGGGACGACGTGATGAACGTCAACATCAAGTCCGCGTTTTTCATGTGCCAGGCCGCAGGCCGGCATTTCATCGCCAACGGTGGCGGCAAGATCATCAACATCGCGTCGATGCTGTCGTTCCAGGGCGGCATCCGCGTACCGTCGTACACCGCCAGCAAATCGGGCATCGCCGGCATCACCCGCCTGCTCGCCAACGAGTGGGGCAATCGCGGCATCAACATCAATGCGATCGCGCCGGGCTACATGGCCACCGACAACACCGCGCAGCTGCGCGCCGACGCCGACCGCAGCAAAGCGATCCTCGACCGCATCCCGGCCGGGCGGTGGGGCGAAGCGTCGGATCTCGCCGGTGCAGCTGTGTTCCTCGCCAGCCGGGCATCGGATTACGTGAACGGCGCGATCATCCCCGTCGACGGCGGCTGGCTCGCGCGGTAACGCCCGCATGAGCAGGTTCGCGGTTCTGCTTTCGATATTCGCGTTCGCCGGCTCGGCGATCGCTGCGGAAAAAGCGGCGGATCCGGCGCCGCGCCGCGTCTTTATTGCTGGCGATTCCACCGCCAGCGAATACGGCCCGGAGCGCGCCCCGCGACAGGGCTGGGGCCAGCAACTGCAGAGTTTTCTCGATCCCGCCGCGTGGCAGGTGCGCAATCATGCCCAGAGCGGGCGCAGTTCGCGCAGCTTCATCGAACAGGGTTGGCTCAACGGCATCGACAAGGATCTGCGCCGCGGCGATGTGCTGCTGATCCAGTTCGGCCACAACGACGCAAAGGTCGAAGATCCCAGCCGCTACAACGAACCGCTCGAAGCCTTTCCGGCGTGGTTGATGCGCTACGTGAACCTGGCGCGCGAACGCGGCGCGACGCCGCTGTTGATCACGCCGGTGGCGCGACGCAAATTCGATCGCGGCCAACTGCTCGACACCCATGGCCTGTACGCGCAGTCGGTGCGCGATCTCGCCGCGCGCGAGACGCTTGGTGTGATCGATCTCAACGCCGCCAGCGCCAACTGGCTGCGTGCGCTAGGCGATGAACCGTCGAAACTGTTCTTCATGCATGTGCCCGAAGCGCGAACGCCCGACCAGGCGCAGACCGACGACACCCATCTTCAGGAACGCGGCGCCGTGGCGATGGCGTGTCTGGTGGTGGACGGCTGGAAACGCCTCGACCCGACGCTGTCGAAACAGGTGGTCCGCGACACCGACTGCGGCGCGCGCCCCACCGCGCTGGCCGACCGCGCCGCGCAGCCGCACCCCTCCGCGATCGTCCACAGCGCCGACCTCGCGCGCGTCCAGCCTGGCCCGCATGGCGGCGCCGGTACAACCACCGCGTACCCGATGTTCGCCGATGCGCCCGACATGCCGTTCCAGTTCCGCAGACGCGCGCTCCACAAGGGCGCTGGAATCGGCCTGCACCAGCACGATCACGACGAAATTTACTACGTGCTCAGCGGTCGCGGCCGCTACATCCTCGACGGAGTTGCGCATGACGTGGGCGCAGGCGATGCGCTGTTGACGCGCGCCGGCAGCACCCATTCGATGCAGCAAAGCGGCGACGAAGATCTGGTGATCCTGATCGCGTACCTGAAGCGCTGATCCGCGCCGCCGCGAACGCGAAAGCGCTTCGCCGACGGTGAATCGCAGCAACGCAGGGCATGCTCGAGCACGCCTTGTGCGATGTCCCGCCCCTGAAAATCCTGGTCAAAATGAATCGTTCACCGGACAGCGCAGGTGTGGAGCACCTTCGTGCACGGTTGCCACTGTCTCATACGCCCACGCTGCTCTGCGTTGCGGACTGCCCTTGCCGTTGATTCAACTGTTTGCCGGAAATCGACGCTGACACCAGTCCGCGACCGCGGAGATCAAGGCAGTCTGTTGGGCGATTTCGGTGAACGTGTGGTTGGCATCCGGGCAGTACAGGCTGTCCAGTGTCCCGCGCAGTTCGGGGAAAGATTCGTAAATCTGATCGGCATGGTTGTAGCGCACGCCCTGCGCTGCCGAGTAGATCGACAGGATGCGCACGTTGCGCGCCACCAGACCGGTCAGCTGGCGGCGGTAGTCTTCCGGGGGCGGCGGCTGACGCCCGCCGGATGATGCCTCAGAGGCTTTCGCAGGCGGAGAAAACCGGGTGCGCAACCGATTCAACAGCCTGGTCGGCAGCGTTGCCCAGACTGCGGGGCTGCGCAGCCGCGACCGCAACGACCGCAGGCGCGCCCGGGGGGTGGAATAGCAGGGGGGGTCGACCAGGACCAGCCCCACGATCCGCGGGTCCGCCTCCGCTGCCGCCAGGGCATTGTCGGCGCCGGAACAGATGCCGAACACGATCGCCGACGCGGCAGCATCCGACGTGGTCAGATGATCGAGGGCGGTACGGATGTCGGCGACAGAGCTTGCGCGGAAACTGAGCTGGTCCGGGACCGCGCCGCTGTCGCCGATGCCGGACAGATCCATGCGCATGGCGAGGTGCCCGGCCCGGGCCAGACGCCGCGCAAGCCGGACATGCAGCCGGTGCGGCCCGATGCGGTGGATCACACCGGCATTGACCAGCAGCACCGCAGGTACGCGCTGCGGCATCGACGGTGCACTGGTAATCGCGAGAAGTGTACGATGCTCGCCCAGCCGCACGACGCGCTCGGGAATGTTGGCATCGCTGCTGGGTGGGGAAGGGGGCATGCGTTGCCGGATCCGTTCGGATATTGCGTTAACAGATAAGTACACGGTGGGGGGCGCCGCTTGTCAACACGATTTTTTCACGCACACGGCCGGGATCTGCTCGCGGCCGTGCATCTCTCGTCGCGACTGCAGACCCGCAGCGCTGCAGTCGTGCTGTGCAATCCGTTCGGCGAGGAAGCCGCCCGCGCGCATCGCGCGTATCGGGTGATGGCGCGCAAATTGCAAGACGCCGGTTATGCCGCGATGCGCTTCGACTATGCGGGCACTGGCGATTCGAGCGGCGACATCGACGATTTCGGCATCGATGCCTGGATCCAGGACATCGAGGCGGCTGCCGATGCGCTGCGCGCGGAATCGGGCGTGTCCCGCATCGTCCTGGTAGGCCTGCGCCTCGGCGCCACGCTGGCGGCGCTCTGCGCGCAGCGCGGGCGGCTGCGTGCCGCGCATGTGCTGCTGTGGGATCCGGTGGTCGACGGCGCGGAATACCTGCGCGAACTGCGCCGTGCGCATCGCGCCTACATGGATGCCGAATTCGGCAGAACAACCGCAGCGCATCGCGAAATGGCGGACGATCAGGCAGCCATGCTCAATGAAGTCATGCCCCATGAAGTCATGCTCCATGAAGCGCTCGGTACGCCGATCAGCCCGCGACTGCATGCCGAGCTTGCCGGCATCGATCTGGCCAAAGACGCGCCTGCCACTGCATTGACCACCGTGCTGTGCACCCAGCGCACGCCGGACATGGACCGGCTCCGCGGGCGCTGGGTCGACGGTCCGCGCTTGCACTGGCTCGATATCGACGGCAGCAGCGCATGGAACTCGGACGCCGCGCTCAACAACGCCGTTGTTCCGATGAACGAAATTCTCGCCATCATGTCCAGAATCGAAGCCTGCCACCCGTGACGAACCCTCCGCTTCCTGCCGATAACAGCGGCATTTCAGATCCAACCCGCAACCGGAATGATTCGGGCGGTTACCGCCCCGATGCGACCGTACACGGGCTGTTCCGCGAACGCGCCATGCAGCACCCTGACCGGATCGCACTGTGCTGGGACGGAGGCGAATCGAGTTACGGAGATCTCGATCGTCGTTCGGACGCGCTCGCGCAGCGGCTGCGCGCACTCGGCGCCGAGACCGACAAACCCATCGCCCTTTGCCTGCCGCGCTCGCCGCAGGCGGTGATCGCCGCGCTGGCGATCCTCAAGGCCGGCGGCGCGTATCTGCCGCTGGATCCGGATTATCCCGCCGCGCGCCTCCGCCACATCGTGGACGATGCCGCAGCGACGATCCTGATCACCGATTCCGCGCACGCCGATGCGCTGGCGGGGATCGCGGCGCAACTGCTGATGCTCGACGGGACCGACGCGGATCAGGCGCAAGATCCGCATGGGTCCGCCGCAGTGCCGGGGCACGCATCGCCTGAGAGCATCGCAACGGCCAACGGGCTGGCCTACGTGATGTACACCTCGGGATCGACCGGCATGCCCAAGGGCGTGCAGATCGAGCATCGCTCGATCGTCCGGCTGGTCGGCGATGTGGATTACGTGCGGCTAGATGGCGACACCTGTTTCCTGCATGCCGCACCGCTGGGCTTCGACGCATCGACGCTGGAGCTGTGGGGGCCGCTGCTCAACGGCGGTCGCTGCGCGATCCTCACCGCGCCGGTGCCCGATGCGCGTGCCCTGCGCGAGACTATCGATGGGCTCGGCGTCACCACAGCATGGTTGACGTCCGCGCTGTTCAACGCGGTGATCGATGAAGCGCCGCAGTCGCTGCGCGGACTGCGTCAGTTGTTCACCGGCGGCGAAGCGCTGTCGCCGAGTCACGTGCGTCGCGCGCTGCAGGCGCTGCCGGATACTTCATTGCACAACGGTTACGGTCCGACCGAATGCACCACCTTCGCCACGACCTATGCGATTCCGCGCGATCTTGCCGAAGACGTCACCAGCATTCCGATCGGCCGACCGATCGCCGACACCCACGTGCATGTGCTCGATGCGCAGCAGCAACCTGTGTCCGCCGGCGAGACCGGCGAGCTATACATCGGCGGTCGCGGCGTGGCGCGCGGCTATCTGGGTCGCCCCGACCTTGATGCGGAGCGTTTCCTCGCCGATCCCTTCGTCGCAGGCGCGCGTCTGTACCGCACCGGCGATCTGGTGCGCTGGCGCGATGCCGGTATCGATGCGCAGCCAGTGCTCGAGTTCGTAGGCCGCGTCGACGACCAGCTGAAGATCCGCGGTTTCCGGATCGAACCCGGCGAGATCGAAGCGGTGTTGTCGCGCGCCCCGGGTGTACGCGCCTGCGCCGTCGTCGCCAAACCCGCGCCAGGCGGCAGCAAGCGCTTGATCGCCTACGTCGTCGCCGATGCGTGGGATGCCTCGCAGGCACGCGCAACACTTGCGCGCGAGCTACCCGATTACATGGTGCCTGCCGCATTCGTGCGCCTGGATGCGCTGCCGATCACTGCGAACGGCAAACTCGACCGCGCGGCCTTGCCGACGCCGACCGGCGCGCGGCCCGATCTGCAGCATCCGTATCGCGCGCCCCGCGGCGAACGCGAAACCGCGCTCTGCGCCGCGTTCGCGGACGTGTTGGAACTCGACCGCGTCGGCACCCGCGACGCGTTTTTCGAACTGGGCGGCGATTCGCTGTCCGCGCTGCGTCTGCTGCAGACGCTGCGGACGCGCGGTATCGGCGATCTGCGTCCGGTGCAGCTGTTCGAAGCGCCGACGCCGGCAGGTCTTGCGAGACTGCTTGATGGCGACGCGTCGCCGATGACGATGCTGAAGTCGAAGATCGACGCACATGTCGCGAACGAATCCATCGCGAACGAGCCTATCGCGATTGTCGGCATGGCCGGCCGCTTCCCGGGCGCCGAGGATATCGAAGCGTTCTGGCGCAACCTCTGCGCCGGCCAGGAATCGATCCGGGTCTTCGCGCCGGACGAACTCGATCCATCGATTCCGCGCGCGCTGATCGACGATCCCGCCTACGTGCGTGCGCGCGGCGTGCTCGACCACATCGACCGGTTCGACGCCGCGTTCTTCGGCATCTCGCCGCTGGAAGCGCAGCTGATGGATCCGCAGCATCGGCTGTTCCTGGAAACCGCATGGCATGCGCTCGAACACGCGGGCTACGTGCCGGAAAGCGCGCCGGGCCGCATCGGCGTGTTCGGCGGCATGTACAACGCGACCTATTACCTGCATCACGTGCTGTCGCGGCCGGATCTGGTCGCGCGCTTCGGCGAGCTGCCGACGATGCTCGCGAACGAAAAGGACTATCTGACCAGCCGCGTCGCCTACAAGCTCGGGCTGGACGGCCCGGCGGTGAGCGTGCACACCGCATGCTCGACATCGCTGGTTGCGACGATCATGGCGATGGACAGCCTGCGCAGCGGCCAGTGCGCGCTGGCGCTGGCCGGCGGCGTGGCGGTCACCTGCCCGCCGAACAGCGGCTATCTGTATCAGGAAGGCGCGATGGCCTCGCGTGATGGCCACACCCGCACCTTCGACGCCGATGCCGCCGGCACGGTGTTTTCCGACGGTGTGGCGATGCTGGCGCTGCGTCGGCTGTCCGATGCGATCGCCGATGGCGATACCGTCTACGCCGTGCTGCTCGGCGGCGCGGTCAACAACGATGGCGCCGAGCGCGCCAGTTTCACCGCGCCGAATCCGGCCGGGCAGGCGACGGTCATCGCGATGGCCCACGATGCCGCAGGGATCGACGCGCGCAGCATTTCCTACGTCGAAGCGCACGGCACCGCCACGCCGATCGGCGACCCGATCGAAGTCGCCGGCCTGACTCGTGCCTTCCGTCGGCATACCGGTGACTGCGGTTTCTGCGGCATCGGTTCGCTGAAGAGCAATGTCGGCCATCTGGTCACCGCTGCGGGCGCCGCCGGCCTGATCAAGACCGCATTGGCGCTGCATCGCGAGACATTGCCGCCGACCATCGGCTACGTACGGCCGAATCCGCAGATCGATTTCGACGCATCGCCATTCGTGCCGCAGGCCGCGCTGCAAGCGTGGCCGCGAACCGCGCAGCCGCGTCGCGCCGGCGTCAGTGCGTTCGGCTTCGGCGGCACCAATGCGCACGTGGTGTTGCAGGAAGCGCCGCTCCCGGTCGCGGCGGCGCCATCCCAGCGGCCGCAGCAGCTGTTGACGCTCTCTGCGCGCACGCCGGACGCGTTGTCGGCGCTGACGCAGCGCATGGCCACGTATCTCGGTGAAGCCGGCGACGGCGCAGCGCTGTCGCTGGCCGATATCGCGCATACCGCGCGCGTCGGTCGGCGCGCGTTCGCGTATCGACGCAGCATCGTCGCTGTGGATCACGCGGAAGCGGCCCGTCTGCTGAACGCGAGCAGCGCCGCAGGCGCAACCGCGATCAGCGATGCGCCGGAAGTCGCCTTCATGTGCCCGGGGCAGGGCGCGCAGTATCCGGCGATGGGCCGTGGCCTGTATGCATCGGAGCCGGTGTTCCGTGAGGCCTACGATGCGTGCTGCGAATTGCTTGTCGCGCACATGGACATCGGCGCGCCGACGGCGAACGACGTGCGCGATCTGTTCTTCAGCGACGCACCAGAGGTCCTGGTCGCGACCCATCTCACCCAGCCGTCTGTCTTCGCGCTGGAATACGCGCTGGCGAAGCTGTGGATGTCGTGGGGCGTGACGCCTGGCGCGATGATCGGCCACAGCGTCGGCGAGTTCGTCTGCGCCACGTTGGCGGAGGTGATGTCGCTGGCGGATGCGCTGGCGCTGGTCGCATTGCGCGGTCGTCTGATGCAGGCGCAGCCGGCGGGCAGCATGCTGTCTGTGCGTTTGTCCGCTGATGCGATTTCGCAATATCTCGACGACGCCGTCGAACTTGCGGCGGAAAATTCGCCTGCGCTCTGCGTGGTCGCAGGTCCGACGCCGGACATCGAACGCCTCGAAGCGCGTCTCGCGAGCGAAGGCGTCGCCGCCAAGCGCCTGATGACCTCGCACGCCTTCCACTCGGCGATGATGCAGCCGGTGGTCGCACCGATGCTGACGCAGCTGCAGACCATGACGCTCCACGCACCGCGCATTCCAATCGTCTCCACAGTGACCGGCGAGTGGCTGAGCGATGCCGATGCCTGCGATCCGCTGTATTGGGCCGAACATCTGCGCCGGCCGGTGCTTTTTGCGCCTGCGGCTGCGCGTCTGCTCGACGATCCCAGCCGCCTGCTGATCGAAGTCGGTCCGCGCGGGACGCTGGCGACGCTGGCCAAACAGTGCGCGCCGAAAAACCGTGCCGGAACGGTCGCGATCGCCAGCCTGGGCGATAACGATGCACTCGAATCCGCGTCGCTTACCAATGCGCTGGGTCAGGCCTGGACGCTCGGCGTCGCACCGGATTGGAATGCCTACGTCGCGCACGAAACGCGTCGTCGCGTGCCGCTGCCCGGTTATCCGTTCGCGCGCGACCGGCATTGGGTGGATGCGGTGGCGAAAACCGCGACTGTCGTCGAACCGGCGCCGGTCGCGTTGCACGCTGTCGAGCCTGCGAGTGTTGCTGCGCCCGCAGCGAGCCCGGCTGAAGATCTCGTCGAAGCGAGCGACACTTTGCCGCGTCTGATCGCACTGATCGAAGACGTGTCCGGTTTCGAGATCGGCAGCGCCGAGACCGGCACGCCGTGGCTCGAACTCGGTCTGGACTCGCTCGCGCTGACCCAGCTGGCGCTGCAGTTGCAGCGCACGTTCCAGGTCAAGGTCACGTTCCGGCAGATCATGGAGCAGTACGGCACGGCCGCGCAGTTGGCGACGCATCTCGACGCAAGCCGCACCCCGGCGACATCGACAGCGATGACGACGAGCGCTGCGGTAACAGCCCCGGTATCGCCATCGCCAGGCGACGAGGAAGCCGGCGCAGGCCCGATCTCGTACGACGTCAAGAAAGCCTTCGGCGCGATCGCCCGCATCCACACCCGCGCCGACGCGCTGACGCCGCGACAGCGCACGCGTCTGGATGCGCTGATCGCGCGCTACACCGCGCGCACCGGAAAATCCAAGGCTTACACAGTGCGGCATCGCGCGCGCATGGCCGATCCGCGCGTGGTCAACGGCTTCCGGCCGCTGACCAAGGAGCTGACGTACCAGCTGGTGATCGAACGCTCGCGCAACTCGCGGATGTGGGATCTCGACGGCAACGAATACGTCGACGTGCTCAACGGTTTCGGCATGAACCTGTTCGGCTGGCAGCCGGATTTCCTGCGCGACACCCTGCATGAGCGCATCGACCTGGGCTACGAGATCGGCCCACAGCACGTATTGGCCGGCGAGACCGCCGAGCTGTTCGCCGAACTGACCTGCAGCGACCGCGTCGCGTTCTGCAACACCGGCTCCGAAGCGGTGATGGGCTGCATGCGCATCGCGCGCACCGTGACCGGCCGCAGCACCATCGCCATTTTCACCGGCGCCTATCACGGCATCTTCGACGAAGTGATCGTGCGCGGCACCAAGAAACTGCGCAGCGTGCCGGCGGCGCCGGGGATCATGCCTTCGACCGCGCAGAACGTGCTGGTGCTGGACTACGGCACCGAGGAATCGCTGCAGATCCTGCGCGAACGCGCCCACGAACTGGCCGCGATCCTGGTCGAGCCGGTGCAGAGCCGTCGTCCGGATTTCCAGCCGGTCGAGTTCCTGCGCGAACTGCGCACGCTCACCGAAGAAAGCGGTTCGCTGTTGATCTTCGACGAAGTGGTCACCGGCTTCCGCGCGCATCCGCGCGGCATCCAGGGCCTGTTCGGTATCGACGCGGATCTGGCGTCCTACGGAAAAGTCGTCGGCGGCGGTTTCTCGATCGGCGTGATCGCCGGCAAGCGCGCCTATATGGATGCGCTCGACGGCGGTCACTGGGACTACGGCGACGATTCGGTGCCGACGGTCGGCGTGACCTATTTCGCCGGCACCTTCGTGCGCCATCCGCTGGCGCTCGCTGCGGCCAAGGCGACCCTGCAGCATCTCTACGACGCAGGCCCCGAGCTGCAGCTGCGGCTGACCGCGCGCACCGCCGGCATGGTCGCGCGCGTGAATGCAGCGATGGAGGAGATCGGCGCACCGTTCAAGCTCGTCACCTTCGCATCGTGGTGGCGGAACGTGTTCACCGAGGATCTGCCCTACGGCGATCTGATCTACGTGATGCTGCGCGATCGCGGCATCCATATCCTCGACAACTTCCCGTGCTTCCTCACCACGTCGCATACCGACGAGGACATCGACCTCATCGTCGCCGCGTATCGCGATGCGGCGGCGGAAATGATCGCCAGCGAATTCTTCCCGGTCCGCCGCAGGGAACTGGCGATTGCCGACGACGGCACGCGCATGGTGCCGACCACCGAACCGCAGCGCGAGATCTGGCTCGCCGATCAGCTCGGTACCGAAGCATCGCTGGCGTACAACGAATCGGTGTCGCTGCATCTGCGCGGCGCGCTGGATGTCGAGCGCCTGCGCGGGGCCGTGTGCGCACTGCCGCAGCGTCACGATGCGCTGCGCGCCACGTTCTCCGACGACGGCCTGTGGCTGAAGATGCCTGCGCAGGCAGCGGCGTTCGATGTCGCGCTGCGCGATATCTCCGCGTCCACCGATGCACAGGCGGAACTCGCCGCGATCTGCGAACGCCATGTCACCGAGCCGTTCGACGTGGGCCGTGGCCCGCTGCTGCGTGCCGAGATCGTGCGGCTTGCGCCGGAGCACCATGTGCTGGTGCTCACCGGTCATCACATCGTGCTCGACGGCTGGTCGTTCTGGGCGCTGGTCAAGGATCTGGCGGCGCAGTATCGACCGGCAGATACGAGTGCAAAGAAAACACCGGCGCCGCCTTCATTCGCCGACTACGCCGTTGCGCAGGCCGCGCCCGAGGCCGAATCCGCCGACGAACTCGCGTGGTGGATCGCGCTGTTCGCCGACGGCGGACCGGTGCTGGATCTGCCCTGCGACCGCCCGCGTCCATCGATCCGCACCCAGCGCGCGGGTCGCGAGGATCATGTGCTGCCCGCAGACCTGCTCGCCGCTGTGCGCCAGCTCGGTACGCGGCGCGGCGCGAGTCTGTTCGCGACGTTGCTCGCCGGTTTCTCGGCGCTGCTGCATCGCCTGACCGGCCAGGACGATGTCGTGATCGGCGTGCCCGCTGCAGGACAGGCCGCGGCGGGTCTCGAAGGTCTGGTCGGGCACTGCGTGCACATGCTGCCGCTGCGGCTGATGCCGCAGCCCGACATGCCGTTCGCGGCATTGATCGAGCAGAGCCGCAGTATGCTGCTCGACGCCTACGAGCATCAGAGCATCACCTTCGGCCGTCTGCTGCGCGCGCTGCCGATCGCGCGCGACCGCAGCCGTCTGCCGCTGATGAGCGTGATCTTCAATATCGATCAGGCACTCGCCGGCGAGCACGATACGATCCCCGGCCTGCAGCTGGATCTCGACAGCAACGCGCGTCGCTTCGAGACCTTCGAGCTGTTCGTGAATGCGGTGGATCTGGGTGCGGCCGGCATGCGTCTGGAATGCCAGTACAACGCCGATCTGTTCGATGCGCGGACGGTGTCGCGCTGGATGGCGGGTTTCGAAACCCTGCTGCGCGGCGCCGTTGCCGATGCTGGCAACGTCATCGATCTGCTGCCAGTGATCACGCACGAAGATCAGTGCACGATCGATGGCTGGAATGCGACCGCTGCGGACTATCCGCACGAGGCAAGGATCGAAGCGCTGATGCTCGAACAGGTGCAGCGCACGCCGGATGCGGTTGCGGTGAAGTGCGGCGAAGCGGCATTGACCTATGCGCAGCTCGCTGCGCGCAGCGGCGCGGTCGCAACCGCACTTCAAATCGCCGGTGTGGGCCGTGGCGACCGTATTGGTCTGTTGCTCGAACGCGATCCCGACATGTTGCCCGCGCTGTTCGGCGTGCTCCGCGCTGGTGCCTGCTATGTGCCGCTGGATCCATCGCTGCCGGAAGACCGCATCGGTTTCATGGTCGGCGATGCGTCGCTGCGTCTGGTGCTGGGCGATGCCGCGCTGATCGCGAAGTTCGGCGCCGCGCTGAAGCCGGCGACGACGCTGGCGCTCGATGCGATCGACGATGTCGATGTCGATGTCGATGTCGATGGCGCATCTCACGCCGCGATCGGCGATGCCGGCGACGACGCCTACATCATCTACACCTCCGGCTCCACAGGCCGTCCGAAGGGCGTGCAAGTCAGCCATCGCAATGTGGTCAATCTGCTGCACAGCGTGCGTAAAACACCCGGCATGCATGCGGGCGACCGCGTGCTCGCGGTGACCACGCTGTCGTTCGATATCGCGGTCTCGGAACTGATCCTGCCGCTGGTCGTCGGCGCGACGGTCGTGCTTGCGAACCGGAAAGATGCCGCCGACGGCGACCGCCTGCGCGCGCTGGTCGAACAGGAGCGCATCACCTTCATCGATGCCACGCCCGCGACGTGGCGGCTGCTGCTGGCCGCAGGTTGGGCGGGCGCGCCCGCGCTCACCGCGATCTGCACCGGCGAACCGCTGCCGCCGGATCTCGCCGCCGCGCTGCTGCCGCGCGTCGGCGCGCTGTGGAACGGCTACGGCCCCACCGAAACCACGGTCTGGGCCAGCTTCCATCGCCTGCACACGGCCGAGTCGCCGATTCCTATCGGCGGCCCTATGGCGAATACCCAGTTGCATGTGCTCGATGCGCGACAGCAGCCAGTGCCGATCGGCGTGATCGGCGAGCTGTACATCGGCGGCGACGGCGTCGCGCGCGGTTACCTCAATCGCCCGGAGTTGACCGCCGAGCGGTTCCTGACCGGTGCCGATGGCCAGCGTCTGTACCGCACCGGCGATCTCGCGCGCTGGCGCAATGACGGCGTTGTGGAGTGTCTGGGTCGCACCGATTTCCAAGTGAAGGTGCGCGGCTATCGCATCGAGCTGGGCGAAATAGAACAGGTGCTGATGGCGCATCCGGACATCGCCCAGGCGGTCGTGGTCACGCACGAACCGCGTCCCGGCGATCAGCGCTTGGTCGCGTACGTGGTGCCGCGTGCGGAGTCCGCATTCGGCGAAGTGCGCCCGGACGACGGCCGCGCAAATGAAGACCGTCTCCGCGCGCATGCCGCGAAGCAGATGCCCGACTACATGCTGCCGCAGCGCTGCATCGTGCTGTCCGCGCTGCCGTTGACCGCCAGCGGCAAGATCGATCGCAAAGCGCTGCCGGCGCCGACCGACGCGTTGCCGTCGACCGGCAGCGACGAACCGGAACGTTTCTCCGATGCCTGGCAGGCGCAGGTCGCGCAGCAGTATCGCGACGCGCTGGCGCTGCAGCGGATCGGCAGGCACGACGATTTCTTCGCGCTCGGCGGGCATTCGCTGCTCGCCGCACAGCTGGCGGCGAAGCTGGGCCGCGAACTGGACCGCCATGTGCCGATGCGCGCGGTGTTCGATCATCCGACCGTCGCCGGTCTGGCGGCGTGGTTGGCGGCGCAGGACGCGACGACGCTGCCGACCATTCCCGCGCTGCAGCAGGGCGAACGCGCGCCGCTGTCGCTGATGCAGCAGCGGATCTGGTATCTCGAACAGCTGCATCCGGGCCGCACCGTCTACAACGTGCCGTCGGCGCATCGCCTGCGCGGGGCGCTGGATCGCGACGCGCTCGCGCAGGCCTTCGCCGGAATGGTGAGACGCCAGGCCGCGCTGCGCACGACCATCGGCATGCACGAGGGCGAGCCGTTCCAGCAGGTGCATGACACGCTCGACACGACCCTGCGTTTCGAGGATATGGCCGGCATCACTGCGGACGCCCGCGAAGCGGAACTTGCGCTGCGGATGGAGGACGAGATCGCGGTGCCGTTCGATCTCGCGCGCGGGCCGCTGTTCCGTGCCTGCGTCTACACACTCGGCGATGAAGAACACGTGATGTTCTTCATGACCCATCACGTGATCTGGGACGGCTGGTCGTTCGATCTGTTCTATACCGAAATGGCCGCGCTCTACGATGCGTATCGTCATGGCCGCGAACCCTCGCTGGCGCTGCCGCCGGTGAGCTATGCCGATTTCTCGGCGTGGCATCGCGAATGGATGGCCGGGCCGGAGCTGACGCGACAGCTCGATCACTGGCGCCGCAAGCTGGAAGGCGCGCCCGAAGCGCTGGCCCTGCCGATCGACAAGCCGCAGCCGGCGACGCAGAGCGGCGATGGCGACACGGCTTGGCTGCGCGTGCCCGTCGAGACTGCGGATGCGCTGCGCGCGATGGCGCAGCGCGAAGGCTCGACCTTGTTCACGGTGCTGCTGTCGGCGTGGACGCTGCTGCTGTATCAGCTCAGCGGGCAGCGCGATCTGGTGATCGGCACGCCAGTGCGCGGGCGTAATCTGCCCGAACTCGAATCGGTGATGGGCTTCTTCGTCAACGCGCTGCCGCTGCGGCTGCAGGTCGATCCCGCGCAGGGCTTCCGCAGCCTGCTGCAGGCCACGCGCGTGGAGATGATCGATGCGATCGGCTGTCAGGATGTGCCGTTCGAGCACCTCGTGCGCGTCCTCGACACTCGCCGCGATACCAGCCGCTTCCCGATCTATCAGGCGTTCTTCTCCTACCAGGATGCGCGCCAGCGGCCGTGCCGCTGGAGCGATCTCACGCACGCCAATGTGCCGGTATTCCAGCCGGCGGCGGCGCAGGATGTGGCGCTGTGGTTCCTCGACGGTGCGGACGGTCTGGTCGGAGGCTTGAACTACAACACCGATATCCTGTTCGCGGATACCGCGAAGCTGCTGGTCGATCGCTATCTCGCGCTGCTCGATGGTCTGGTCGATGCATCGGCGAAGCGGTCGCAGGACGTGCCGCTGCGCACGTTGCTGTCGATGACCCCGGCGGAAGCAATGCGGCTCGCATCGTGGAACGACACGGCAGTGCCGATGCCGGCCGACCGCGATCTGTCGCATTATCTCGACGACGCCATCGCCCGCCACGGCGAGCGCGCAAAGGTGTTGTTCGCCGACACCGCGATCACCCACGCCGCGCTGTCGGCGCAGGCCGATCGCATCGCCGGCGCGCTGCACAAGCGCGGCATCGGATCTGGCGCCGTCGTCGGTCTGCATCTGCAGCGGACACCGGCGATGCTCGCGGCTATGCTCGGCGTGCTGCGCACCGGCGCGGCCTATCTGCCGCTCGATCCCGCGTTCCCGTCGGAGCGTCTGAAGTTCATGCTCGACGATGCGGGCGCGTCGCTGGTGATCGACGACAGCGACAATGTTCTCGGGCTGGATGCCGCGCATCGTCTCACGCTCGCCGATGCGCTCGCGACCGAAGCGGTGCCAGGACTGCGATCGGATCACTGGAACGACGATGCGTTGGCCTATCTGATCTACACCTCGGGTTCGACCGGAAAACCGAAGGGCGTGCGCGTACCGCAGCGTGCGGTGATCAATTTCCTTGAATCGATGCGCACCACGCCAGGTCTCAGCGATGTATCGCGCCTCGCCGCAGTGACCACGCTGTCCTTCGATATCGCGGTGCTTGAACTGCTGCTGCCGTTTGCGGTCGGCGCGGATCTGGTGCTGGTGGATCGCGAAGAATCCAGCGACGGCGTCGCCCTGCGTGCGCTGCTGGAACGCCACACGGTCGACACGATGCAGGCGACACCGAGCACGTGGCGACTGCTGCTGGAATCCGGCTGGCGCGGCGGACCGCAGTGGAAAGCACTGTGCGGCGGCGAAGCGCTGCCTGCGGATCTCGCCGAAGCGCTGCTGCCGCGCGTCGGCACGCTGTGGAATATGTATGGCCCGACCGAAACCACGGTCTGGTCGACCTGCGCGCAGGTCAGGCCGGGCCAGGGCGAGATCGTCGTCGGTCGGCCGATCGCTAACACCCAGGTGCATGTGCTCGACGAGCACGGCGCGCCGGTGCCGATCGGCGTGGCCGGCGAGCTGGTGATCGCCGGCGCCGGCGTGACGCTTGGGTACCGCAATCGCGATGCGCTCACCGACGAAAAGTTCATTGCCGATCCAGCGTCTCCTGGAGCGCGCATGTACCGCACAGGCGATCTCGGACGCTGGCGCAGCGATGGCCAGCTGCAGCATCTCGGCCGCCTCGACCAGCAGATCAAGCTGCGCGGCTATCGCATCGAGACCGGTGAAATCGAGAGCGTGCTCGCGCGTCATCCCGATGTCGCGCAGGTGGTCGTTGTCGCGGCGGCGCGCAGCAGCGAGGACGCCATCCTCGCGGCGTACGTCGTACCGCGCGCGGGTGCGGGCGTCGACGGCGCCGCGCTGCGTGCGCATCTGCGCGGAGAACTGCCCGATTACATGCTGCCGACGGCGTGGGTCGAGATCGCGCAGGTGCCGACCACGCCCAACGGCAAGGTCGACCGCAATGCATTGCCGCCGGTCGTCTCCACTGCGGCGCCCGCCAGATCGTTGACCTCGCAGGCACCGTCGACAGCGAGCGAACGACTGCTCGCCGACATCTGGCGCGAACTGCTCGGGGTGCAGACCATCGGGGTGCAGGACAACTTCCTCGATCTGGGCGGCCATTCGCTGCTGATCATGCGTGCAGTGGCGATGCTGCATGCGCGTCGCGGCGTGGATCTCAGCCCGCGCGCGTTCGTGTTCCAGACATTGGGCCAGATTGCGGCGGAATGCGATGCGCAGGCGGGCAAGACCGTTGCGGATGAGGCTGCTAGCATCGCGACGATCGAAGCGCAGCCATCTCCGGGGCTCTTGGGTCGGCTTCTGTCGCGGTTCGGAAAGCGTCGTGCGTGATGAACGTCCGATGCTCCAGCTCGGCAGGCAGCAGGTAGGCTGGGTCATCGACCCAGCATCGTCGGCGATGAAGCCAATGGCTGGGTCGATGACCCAGCCTACGACGAACTACGAAGGATCAGTGTCAATCTCGGGTGAAGTAATACCCGCTGTATGCGTCGATGTCGCGCCCGCGCGTGTGCGGGATACGGCATGAGGTTTCGCGATTGGTCCAGTCGTCGACCACGCGATAACCCAGTGCGGTGATGCCGGCGACGAATTCATCGCGGTTGCTGATCCGGTAAGGGTGGAACGCGCGGCCGGTGGACTGCACGGTGACGAAGGTCTCGCCGTCGTACAGCGGCATCTTGTTGATCAGCAAATGCTGCGGGCGTGCGCCCATCTTCGCCAGAATGTCGGCCACGCTCATGTCGACGTATTGCAGCGAGCCGGCGGCCATGAAGATGGTGGTGTCGCTTCCGGTGGCCGGATCGTCGGTGAAGAACAGGCTGTCGGCGTTGCGCTCCTGCGCGAAGGCCTGGCCTTCGCGGACGATGGCCGGCATGTCGCAGATCGTCCAGCGCATGCCGGGCGGGTAGTGCAGGTAATGCTTCCAGCCGTAATAGCTGACGCCGATGTGGCCGCCGAAATCGAACAATCGCGTTTGCACATCCAGCAGATCCCGCAGCCAGAACAGCACCGCATAATCGCTTTGACAGGCTTTCTGGATACGGTCGCGGTACATGCCGGCGAGCGCCTCGTGGTCGTAACCCACGCGCTTGCCTTTGGGGATAGCCGCTTCGGCTTCGGCGAAGCTGGCATGGACGCCACGAAAGCGACCGCGCGGCATCTTCGCGAAGCTGCGCGCGTCGTCGGCGGCGAGCACGCTGCCGATCACGGGAATCCGCCACGCATTGCGCGCGACGCGCTCTGAAAAATCGATTATTCCCATACATTCAGCCCCATGCGCCAATCGTACCAGAAGGTTTTGCAGGCATGACCACGACCGACCGACCGCACCAGCATCATCGACGCCCCCGCATTCGCTCCCTGGGTCATTTCCGTGGTGCCCCACCGGCTCTGCGGTCATCCGCTGTTGAACATCGCGCGCTGGTCGAACTGGGCCAGCGGCTTGAGGCGCGCAAGCCCGTTCGCAACCACAGCGGCGAAGCCGGTGCGGTCAGCCCCTCCCGCAAGTTCAAACTTCACCTGGACGGATCAATCTCCATGATCCAAGTCTGCGCGCTGAAGCACGGTCTGCCGCATGCGGCTACGCGGTGCCGTGACTTGGGTGTCGCCGAAAGCGATACCCGGGATAAAAAGCGTTTCTCTCTCCGAAGATCCCCGGCTGCGGCCAGCGGCCATAAACGGGCTACGATCTGATGCGGTTGCGCAGTTTCGTCGTCAGCAATCGCACAATGTCGGCATCCGCATCGCTTAGACCGCGCAGCAGCCAGATCGACAACGGGTAGCCGATCGCGAACACCACAGTGCCGGCCATCAATCCCGGCAATGGCGACAGCGCCCGTGCGATCGGAATACAGCACAGCGCCGGCAGCAGCGCCGACGCCGTGATCCGCAGCAGCCGCGCCCACGGCAAGCCGCTGCCGGAGATGCGCATCGCAAGCCGGATCGTCACCGCCGAGCCCAGCAATGCCAGCGTCATGGTCGAGAAGATCGCGCCGGTCAGGCCGAAGGCATACGTGCAGGCGAATGCGCCGGCCAGGCGCAGCCCCGAGAACGCCAGCGTCAGCCGCATCAGCGCGGTCTGACGGTCGGCGCTCATCAGAAACGCGGTCGCGCCCTGGCCGAGCACGCCTGCCACGCGTGCGATCAGCAGCACGATCAGCACCGGCGCGGCCTCGGCATAGGCGCTGCCGTACAGCAGCTCGACCGCATGGTCGGAAAACACCGCGCCCGCTGCGATCAGCGGCGCGCCCAGAACATACAGCCATGCGGTCATATCGACAAAGCGCCGGTTCGCTTCCGCCTGGCTGCGGCCCTGCGCACTGGCCATCATCGGCAGCAACTGCGCGCTGAGAATGCCCGGCAGCAGCAATGCGACGCCCGTGGCCACCGCGTTGGCGACCTTGAACAGGCCGGCATGCGCGGCATCGCTGAGCAGATTGAGCGACAGCAGTTCGATCTCGCTGCTGCCGATGGTGCCGAACACCGTGGTGAACGCGACCACGCGCAGATGGTGCCGCATCCGTGTTTCGAGCTCGGGCGACAGGACCGCTGCGCTGTCGGTCGCGATGCGGGCGAAGCGCGAGGCCCGCCACTGCGAGACCAGGAAAAACACCAGGCTCGACACTGCATAGACCTCGACGAACGTCTGCAACGACGCCGCCTGCGCCCAGGCAAGGATCACCAGCGCGAGGTTGAAGCCCGCGCCGATCACGGCCACGACCGCCGTCGATCGAAAATCCTGCCCGCCCTTCAACACCGCGATGTTGAACATGTACGGCGCGCGGAACGCCACCGTGAGAATCAACAGGCCGAGCAGCCACAGATCGACCCCAGGCGCGATCCGGCCATGCGCGAACGCGAACACCACGCACAGCGCGGCGATCACGATCAACAGCATGTTGCGCTGCATCCGGCGCAGACGCCGCACCAGCACGGCTGTGGTGTCGTCGCGGCCGGCGCCACGCAGTTCGGCGATGAACTTGATCGCGGCCATGGTGATGCCGGCGTTGGCGACCACGATGGCGTTGGCCACCACCCAGACCAGCAGGCTGTAGATGCCCATGTCGGTGGGCAGCAGCGCGCGCGCGATCACGATCGAAGCGATCAGACCGAACAGATATTCGATGTACAGCGCGAACGAGGAATACGCCGTATTCGACAGCGTGCGATGCGTCATCGGCGCGCACCCGCGCGTAACACGTTGCCGGCGGAATGTCGCCCGCAGGCGACAGACGGCGCGAGTTCGCACTTCACCCGCATGGCCGTCATCCTCATCGTCTTGCCCGGGCAGACCCCATTGCCGCCCACGCGCGCATGATACCGAAACGCGCGGTCATGCCGCGTTGCCGGCGCGCATCGGCAGCCGTTGTCCATCCGCGAGCGAGCGCCAGAGCCATTCCACGGGCCCGAGCCGGAATCGCGCCAGCCACCAATGGCTGAAGGTCATCTGCATACCGAACAGCAATGTCCACACCAGCAGTCGCGTCGCATAGCCGCCGCTGCTGCCGATGCCAAGACCGATGCCGTAGAACAGCCACAGACACACGACGGTCTGGATCAGATAGTTGCTGAGCGCCATCCGCCCGACCGGCGCGAGCCGCCGCAGCCAACGCTGCCAGCCGGGATGCAGGAACAACAGCGCGAAGCCTGCGGCGTAAGCCAGCCCCATGCCGAGCGGCCCGACGCGCCGCAGCACTCGCAGACCAGACTCGCCGAGCCGACCGCCCTGCAGCAGCGCATCGGTGAGCTGCGCGGCATCGATCCATTCGACCGCGATCACCGCCGCGAGCCCCACAGTGCCGCAGACGATGCCGATCGCGCGCAGCAGGCCGCGATGCATAGCGGGGTCCTGCAGCAAACCTTTCCGCCCGATCCAGTAACCCAGCAGAAAGCGCGCGAACACGAACGGCAGCACGCCCCACATGTCCAGCCACATCCAGTGCGCCACGGCGATGTTCTGTCGCAGCGTGGCGACAAGATCGTCGCCGGAGAAAACGTAGAAGGCATCGGCGTACATCCGCGTCTGCTCCGGCCAGTCGCCCGGCGTCAGCCGTGCCGCGATCGGCGCCAACAGGAACCAGAACAGGCCCAGGCCCAGTCCGCCGATGAGGAAGAACCAATCGGGCAAACGCCGCAGCGCGATCAACCCGAACGCGAGTACCGCGTAGATCGTCAGGATGTCGCCCCACCAGAACAGATGCGCATGGATCAGACCGATCCCCAGCAGCACTGCCAGGCGGCGCAGGATCGGCACGATGCCCGTGCCTCTCGATCGCGCCTGTTCCACCTGGATGGCGACGCCCAGACCGAACAGCAGCGAAAACAGGGTCAGCGCCTTGTCTTGCACCAGAATCTGCACGAACATCCAGGCCCAGCGGTCGAATCCCGCCGAAGGCAGCGCCGCGCGCGCGCTGTCGTCCATGAAGTAATACAGCGAGAAGCCGCCCAGATTCACCAGCAGCACGCCGGCCAGCGCAAGGCCGCGCAGTGCATCGATCAGCGCGAGACGCCCGATTCCATGGCGTTCGGATGCATTGCTCGCTTCAGGCATCAAAGATCGTCCAATCGATTTTTGCGGAATTCGACATTGGTGCCTGGTTCCTATTTTATCTTCAGGACGCCCACAGTTGGTCTATTTATTTTCAGGATAAACACTATGTAGATAGTCAGGACACCCACAATGTAGGGAAAGTCCCAGCCGATATCCAGACTTTCCCGATACCGCAGCGCTGTCTTGGCCGTAAACATCAGCGCACGACCCAGGCCAGATCACAGCTCATCCCGCAAGAAACCAGCAGCAGCTTCCATTGCGTACAGCGCTGCGTACGCCGCGCGTTCCTATGCGGTGTCGACCAGTACACCGGGCGGTCGTTCGAACATCGCAAGTCTTGTGTCGAAGGCAGCATCCAACGACTGGGTATCGCGTCGCCGATGTCATTGCGTCTGCATGAGTCAAGTGTGCGCATCACACTGTTGTCGATTCGAAGAGTGCATCCCTGCGGATATCAGTCGCCGATACCACGTGGTATCGGCAAGCCCGACGCACCCGCGACCACTTTGCGAACACTCATCACGGCGGCCGATGATAGCGTTCGGCTTGCCAGTACGGACGGAATCTTGCCGCCGACATCCGTCAGCGATGCATAGGTCAAACGGGTTCCGAAGCCCGTCGGCGTCATGACCCACTCGCCGCGCGTACGCAGCGAAATGCAGTCCGGTGTTGGCTTCTTCCCGACATAGTCCAGGGATGAAAATTTCACTCTGATCTCGCCATTGGCATGAATTTTCCGCTCGAACCGCATGGAATAGCAGCGCTCGCTGATGATCTGGGTCCTGAGGACATCCGACCAAATGGTCAGCTCTCGCCCTCTTTGGATGAAAGTACGATCGATATTCTTGTTCCTTTCATCGAGATACTGTCCGAACAAATAGTCGGCGATGGTTTCCGGTGAAGCCTTCAGCGACGTGCTGACACGCAACTCATCGAAACGCTCGCCGGCAATGGCCCGAGTTTCCATCCGGATGCCGCCCTTATCTGCGGCTGTTCGCCATTGCTGGGCTTGCGCAGAACCGGTCACGGATACAATTGCCGACAGGAGAAAAAGGCAGGTCAAGTGCCGGGTTGAGCGCAGTGTCGTAACCCTGAGCAGACGCATGGTTAACTTGCAAGCAAAATTCATGTGTTTGTCTCGCTGATGCCTAACAATCCCGGGATTCGATACCGATGTTATGACAGTCTGAAGACAGCGCTGCCGCAAACCCTCAAGTTCATTGATGCGTTGCAGGCAAAGCCTACCTCCGCGATGATGCGGTGCCCGCTCTCCACGTCGGTAACCGGTATTCGTGAGGCGGGTTGCTGTCGCGATGTCGACACCGTACGGACATACTCTGCCGGGATACTCTCGTGTTCTTCACCCACTCTCTGGATGCGTCATGAAACGCAGTCTCGTCGCCATCTTCGGTTTATGCATGTTGTTCTTCGGCGCGCAGGCGTCGGCACAGTCGTATCTTCGCGTGGTGTCCTGGAACATGCTGCATGCCGGTTGGAGCGGGCAGCAGGACTGGAACGCGTATGCCGGGCAGATCTGGAACAACAACGGCAGTGCGGCCGGCGCCGCGAACGGCGTGGATCTGGTTTTTGGACAGGAGGTGATGTACGCCGAATCCGCAGCCAGCGTCGCCGCAGCGTTGACCGCGGTCAGTGGATTCGCCTGGGACTATCGCGTGACGGGAGCGATAGGTCGCACCAGCTACAAGGAGCGTTATGCGGTGTTCTTCCGTACCGATCGCGTGCAACTGTTGTCCGCCACCACGTGGACCGATACCGGCGACAAATTCGAACGTGAGCCGCAGATCGTGAAAGTCCGTCACGTCCAGACCGGCGCGGACTACACCTTCATCAACTGGCACACCGTCTTCGGCACCACAGCAGAACGCCAGGCCGAGGTGCAGCTCATCAGTACCGTGTTCAAATCGATCCAGGACGGCAGCAGCAGCGATCAGGACGTGATCCTGGTGGGCGACCACAACCGCGAGGCGACTTCGCCGTGGTGGGCCAATCTGATCGCGCTGGCGCCGGCGGTGGGGTATCGCGTCAACGAGCTGACTTCGATCAATACGAGCTGCGCGTTCGCCAGTCGTTACGATCATTTCTGGATGCAGAACAGCTATGTCACCGAGTACTCGACTTCGGGGCGCGACTACATCGCCGACATGTGCGCATTCCGCAATGGCGTATCGGATCACGCGCCGATCTATCTTTCGCTGTATTCCACTGCGGACACGGACTGATCCGACCGGGCGATGGCAAATCGGCGTCGTCGTTCTGTTTTGATTCCCGGCGTCTGCCTCGCGGCGGGCGCCGTTGTTCTCGGTATGGTCTGGTGGTCTTCGCGCAACGCGATCGACGCAGCGCCATCGCGCAATGCGGTCGCGCCGCCCATCGCGACCGAAGACGCGGGCGAATCCGCGCTCGCATTCGGCACGCGCCTGTTGCCCGATGGCGGTGTGTCGGCATCGCCGGGCTCGGTGCGGGTCGGTCTGGCCTATGTTTCGCCGGATGAATCGGCTGCCTACCGAGCCTGGCTGCGCGGTGGTGGAGAAGGCGCGGGGCCAAACGATCTCGAAGCGTTGGCATCGGTGACGCGATGGGTGGATCTGCCGGCTGTGATGAATGCGCAGGGTGTTGTCGTGGTCGCACCGACGCGTCTGCCGGCGGCGGATCGCTATGTGCTGCAGGCGCGTGCGAATGATGGCCTGCGCTTCTATGAGGCCTCATTCACCCGCGCCGATGTGCCGGCCGAAGTCGGTCCGCGCGTTGCGGCGGGTGTGCGATTACGCGCACCTGCGCAGGCGGCGGGTGGGGCGCGCGTACTGTTCCGACGCGTCGACGGTTCGCAGGACGCCGCGTGGCAATCGCTGATGCGGCGCGAAGCGCCCGCGGCGCTCGACGCTTACGACGAACGCGCACTGCCTGTCGCGGCGGAAACCGTCGTCGCGCCGCTGCCGCCGGGGCCGCTGGACGTGATCGCGGTGGTCGATGGCGTGGAAACCGAACGCCGCCGGGTGACGCTGTCGGCCGGGCGCATCACGACGTTCGATCTGGATGCCGATGCGTCCGAGCTGGGAGCGGCGCTGTCGGTGACCGTGGCCCTGCGACTCGTCGAAAAGGGCAGCGGCGCGCCGGTGAAGGAGGCTACCGTGGTCTGGTCGTCGCCGCGCGGCGAACGCAGTCTGCGCACGGATGCATCAGGCATGCTGCGCATCGCAGGCGTCGACCCGCTGCGGCCACTGCCGATCGATATCCGCATCGCGCCGCCGAAGACAACGTCGTTTCTGATCGACGCCTTGCCGTCGTGGCCGGAACGACTGTCGATGACGCTCGATCTTGCCGACGAATCGGTGACTGCCGGCGTGATCGGCAAGACGCTCGAACTCGAACCGCTGCGCTGGTTGATCGTCGAGACGCCGGGCATCGATATTCCGCGCCGGCCGCGCGTGAACGATCCTTTTCCGGTGTTCGTGCTGCAGCGCCGGGAAAGCGCTGCGTGGCGCGAATCGTCGGCGGACTATTTCCGTCCGGTGGCGGAGGGGATGGCGGTGTCGTTGAGCCGGCCGGGCACAGTGCGCGTCGCGGCAGTGCTGGCGCCGTGGACCGTGCGCTTCAGCGATGCGGTCGAGATCGGTGGAGCATCGTCGGATGCCCGCTACCGCGCGCGCATCGTCGCCGGGGGCGGGCGTCGCGTGAATCTGCGCATCGCCGAGGACGATCGCCCGCTCGCGTCGGCGCCCGTGCATCTGCTGTCGCCGCTGCGGGGCGTGCCGCCGAAGACACTCACGGCGGATCGCGCGGGGGAAGTGGTACTCGACAATGTCACCGAATCGACGGTGCTGTTGGAAGTGCCTGGCTTCGAGCAGGTGCGTGTGCGACTCGATACCGCGTTCGTCCCCGTTGCGGTGCGTCGCGCCAGCGATTGAGTCGACTTGCTGCCTGCAATGCGTGGCGCCGGCCAGCGCTCAACGACAAGCCGAGTGCTAGGGCTTGCGTGCGGGACGGCATTCGAGTCCAATGCGGCGATACCGTGTACGGGTGAGTTTTTTGCTTGGTATGCACTGCAGGGGACAGGGAATGAATGAGCCAACGGATGTGGGCGTGAGCGATCTCCCGTTCCGCAAATGGGTGTCGCGGATCTGTGTCGTCGGAATACTCGGCTGGGCCGGGTTCTTCTTCGGCTTGCTGGTGTATCAATCGCTGTATGGCGAAATCGTTCCGGAAAACTGGTTCCTCCAGATGGTGCAGCAGCACCCCGCTGCGACGTTCGGAATCGGTATCTGCGCGATCTCTGCATTCTTCGTCGTCGCCGTGCTTGAATTGACTGCAGGCGCCATCCAGTTCGACGTGCTGGGTTTCAAATTCCAGGGCGCGGCCGGTCAAGTGGTGCTCTGGGTGCTGTGTTTCCTGTCGATGGTGTTCGCGATGTGGTTGTTGTGGGACAAGTCGTGAAGACTGACGGATGTCTCGCGACGTCGTGTGTTTTGCGGATCATGGGTCGTCGACAATGATGTCCGGGGCGCAGGCGGGCATGCATTCCGTCCGCGCCCCGCATCGCCCTAACCACCAACGAAATCGGCCGGGTCGATCTCTTCCGCCAGCAGCAGCCGGATGTCGTCCGTCGACAGCAGCATCTTCAGCTGGGCCGCGAGCGGCTTGAGCTGATCGTGCTGCGTGCACAGCGACCAGATCCGGTCGACCATTTCCTCGAAGCCGACCGATGGGTCGTACTGGATCGCACCGCTCTGCGCCAGGATCTGCAGCAGCTGGCGCGCCATGTCGCGCGCCTGCTCCATTTTGGCTGCTCGTGGCCGCAGCGCCTGCTGAAGCGCATCCTGCAATTCATGCACCAGTCCGACAGCGATCGCCTGCTGGCGCCGACGCAGCGTGCCGCGTTTGTCGTCGTCGAACACAGGCGCGAGGATGCGCGCTTTCAGGCCTGAGACCTCCGCAGCTTCGGCCAGACGATGTGTGGAGAGCAGATCCTCGGCGCGGCCGATCCAGTCCATGAGTGTCGCCATGACTTGCGGCGATTTTCGCTCGAATTGGCGCACGATGCCAGGCAGTTCGAGCAGCGCATCGGAGAGCTGCCGGGTAAGTTGGAATGTCGATCTGAGCATGGTCGATTACTCCGGCAGCAGTCTGCGCTCGACGCTGCCATCGTCGCGCTGGAGGGTTTGCCATTCCATACCGTCTTCGCTGACTTTCATGCGGATTTTGATGACATCTTCGGGGCGCTGTTCGCGCAGGCGATGGGATTCGGCGATGACCGTCAGCTGATCGAGCACGGGTTTGTCGACGACGCCAGTCACCAGGCCCATGCCGAGTTCGTAGGCGAATTTCGCGATCTCGTCCTGGCGATAGCCGTCGGGGAATTTGCCTTCGTGCAGGCGGGCTTCGGCGCCGATCTCGAACAGGTCGGCGACGATGCCGTCGGCAAAGGTCAACATCGGTTTCTGCACGCCGCCTTCGGCGCGAATACGGTCGACGAGTGTGGTGATGCGGCCGTCCAGCGCTGACAGCAGCTTCTGGCCGGCGATCGGCGGCAGTTCGGTGTAACCGACAAGCCGCGCCAGCTCACGCGCATTGGCGCGTTTGAATTCGGCGTTGCCGATCGGATCGAGCTGATAGCCGCTGCGTTCGCTCAGACCTTCGATCGCCACCGGAATGGTCAGCTCGATGTCGCTGATGCGCATGCGCGGCACCGAGAAATGTTTGAGCAGGTCGTGCTTTGCGTATTGCTCGGCGACCTGCACGGTCTGTACGTCCGCCATCACGCGCGCATCGGTGATGCTGCTGAAGAGGCCGCCGAGGTATTCGTTGAGAGTAGGCATGGTCTTGTCCTGTGGAAAAGGTGAAGTGGGGCCGGCGTTGAGCCGGCCCCTGTTTGTCGCTGTAAAGGGTGCTGTTGTTGATCGCTCGACTTGAATATCAGGGCGAGCTGGGCGGGGAGGTCGGGGCGCCTTCCTGGCGAACAATGCTTTCCTCGAGCATCGTCAGAATTCGGTCCAGACCGGCGGGCAATTCATCATTGACAGCACGCACCTTGACGCCGAGGTTGTATGTCTTCTCGACGTTGCTGCTGCTGGTCGTGGAACGCTTGTAGGAAGCGGATGCCTTGAAGTTGACCTTCCAGAACTTCGCGCTGATCGAAGCCTCGCCGGCGAACTCGCTGGATGCGGTGGTGGTTTCCACCGAGGTCAGCTTGGCGTTGAAATCGATGTTTACTTCCTCGATGCGGAGCGCTGGAATGGTCAGCATCGCCAGGAACGGCACCTGAATCTCGACGTTTTGGTCGAGGAACTGATTAATCGTATCCGTCGTCGATGGCAGCCCTTGATCATTCAATTGGGTGGACGTCTTTTGATAATGTGGATTGGGTGTTTTTTTCAGGTATTTGAACTCGACATAACGAACTTCTTTGTCGTCGCCTGTTCCGGTGAAACCAACTTCATTGATGAAGCTGACTTGTGACATCGATGCCGCATGTTGCGCATTGACCGCCGCCTGCAGCGGACCACCGATGTAGACGCTGAAGTCGAGACTGTTGAGTTCCTGGACGAGATTTGCCATGGGTATTGCTCCTTTGATTGATTGCCTACTCTGTCGCGGCTTTTCGGCTTCCGCCGCCTGCGTGCTGTACCGTCCGCCGCGACGACGCGCACCGTCCGTGGCGTGCCTCGTCGAAGGCTGAGCGTCCTTGCGAAAAGCGACTCCCTGTCGCTTTCCCGGTGATCTACGAGAGGTCCGCCCGGCACGCATTCGGGCGGTCGTGGATGAGGTGCTGTCTTTGCGTGCTGTCCATTATCCGCAGTGGGATCGCATAGGCTGCGACTGCGGGAAATGCTTGAAAAACAGGTGAATATGTAATTTCCGTGTGGCCGGAAAAGATAATTGTCAAGCGATTTCCGAACCGCGCAGGAGGGGCTCAAGCCCACCATGGCTGCCTGCGATCGACGCGTGGCGGCGACGCTGCGGCATGATCGCAATCGGACGTCGAAGACGGCAGGTACTTCGATGCGGTGTTGGTGCGCTGTTCCGGCGGGCTTGAGCCCGCCCTACGAACTGTCTATCGGACAGTTGGGCTGAACCCATGCATCGACTACAGCCGATTGACCCGGAATTTGCGGCCCTTGATCTTGCCGCTGCGCAGACGCGACAGCGCGGTGTCCGCCTGCGCGCGCGCGATGGCGACATACGAACGCGTCGCATAGACATCGATCTTGCCGACGGCATCGGCTTTGATTCCGGCATCGCCGGTCAATGCGCCGACGATATCGCCGGGCCGCAGTTTGTCGGTGCGGCCGGCGTCGATGCGCAAGGTGATCATCGGTGCGGGCGGGACGTTTTGCGGCCTGCCGCTCAGCGGTTGCATACGCTCCCAGCGCAGCGGCTTGCCCAGACGCTCGCTGATCGCGGTCTTGCGCGGCAGTTCATGGGGCATGCACAGGCTCAGCGCGAGCCCATGGCGTCCGGCGCGCCCGGTGCGACCGATCCGGTGCAGATAGGTGTCGGCATCGGTCGGCAGGTCGTAGTTGACCACTGCGCCGAGATCTTCGACATCCAGCCCGCGCGCGGCGACATCGCTGGCCACCAGCACGCTGCAGCTGCGGTTCGCGAACCGTACCAGCACTTCGTCGCGGTCGCGCTGTTCCATGTCGCCATGCAGCGCCAGCGCCGTGAATCCGTAGTGCGACAGCGAGCCGACCACTTCTTCGGTGTCCTTGCGCATGTTGCAGAACACCACGCAGGACTCCGGTCGATAGTTCAACAACAGGGCGGCGAGCAGCGGTGCCTTGCGGTCCTGTTCGACTTCGAAGAACAGCTGTTCGATCGTCGATGGCTCCGCGCCGCCGTCGATGCTGATTTCCACGGCATCGCCCAGCATGGCGTTGCCGAGCGCGCGTATCGCGTCGGGGAACGTCGCCGAGAAGAGCAGACTCTGCCGGTATTTCGGCGTGCGTTTGACGATATCGCGGATCGCGTCCTCGAAGCCCATGTCGAGCATGCGGTCGGCCTCGTCCAGCACCAGCGTGGTCACCCCGCCCAGCTGCAGCGCTTTTTTCTGCATGAGTTCCTGGATGCGTCCGGGCGTGCCGACCACGACGTGCGGCTCGTGGGCGAGCGACGCGAGCTGCGGCCCCAGCGGAATGCCGCCGCAGAGGATCGAGATCTTGAGATTGGGAATGCCGGAGGCGAGTTTGCGCAATTGCTTGCCGACCTGATCGGCGAGTTCGCGCGTCGGGCACAGCACCAGCGCCTGCGTGCGGGTCATGCCAGGATCGAGTCGATGCAGCAAACCGAGCCCGAATGCTGCGGTCTTGCCGCTGCCGGTGGGCGCCTGCGCGATCACGTCGCGGCCTTCTAGGATCGCCGGCAGCGCCTGCGCCTGCACCGGCGTCATCGCCGTGTAGCCGAGCGCATCGATGCCCTGCAGGAGGGTGGGGGACAGCGACAGTGCGGCGAAATCGGTGGGCGTGGTCATCCGCCCATGATCTCAGACCCTTGCCGTAAAAGGCAGCAATTACACCTTCTGCGACGTGCGTGGCTTCAGCCAACGCAACAGCCGGTCGGCGACATCCGGATGACTCAGCAGATCGAGATGATTCATGTCGTAACCGATCCATTGCCGGGTTTTCGCGAATCCGACCGCACGCTCCGGATCCTGATGATGGCCAAGCGCGCTGGCGACGGGCACCAGGCCGTCGCCGATCCAGCGGTCCTTGAGGTCGCCGCGTCGACTGCCGGTCGTCGCGGCCATCGCATAGCTGCGCACGCCTTTGGGCAGCGGCACCGCGCGATGCCGCTCGCGCGCGGACAGCGCATGGCCATGGCGCAGATCGGTGATGCCGGCGCTGCGGATTTTGCCGATTCGCGCCAATGGTGCGGCGAACGGCGTAGCGCCGAGGACGAGGTCGATCCAGTTGCCGCCGCGTTCGAGCGGTGCGCCGTGATGCGGCGAGCCCATGCACACCAGGTGACGCAGCGCCGCAGGCCACGTGTGACCATGGATCGCCGCGTAATGGCAGGCGCTTCTCGCGAGCAGTCCGCCCATGCTGTGGCCGATCAGCGCGATCTCCTCGACCGGAATCGGCCATGCTTCGAACATTTGTTGCAGAGACTCTGCGAAGCGCTGGCCATTGGCCGCGATCGACAGTCCGGTGTTGTAGTGCAGATACAGCGGCGTATAGCCGAGCGACTCCGCGAGCATGCGGCCATGGTCGTGGCCGTCGCGCGTCCATTGCAGATCGTTCATGCACAGGCCGTGGACCAGTACGACCAGCTTCGGGCCGGGGTTGGGAATCGCGTCGGTCAGTGCGTCCGTCAGTGCGTCGGTGCCCAGCGCGAGCGGCTTGCCGGCATGATGCAATCGCATCGGCAGCGCCAGCGGATTGCCGGTCGCCGCGAGGTGGTCGCCCAGCACGCCGTTGAGCGCGGCAACGATCGCTTCGCGCTGCGCCGAAGTGCGTGGGTGCGTGATGGTGTCCTGGGCGAGCATCGTGTCGATGACATTGCCGGTGAGTCCGGTGACACCGCGGATGCTGCGAAAGACCAGCCCGGTGATCCCGGTGGTACGCTCCGGCGCCGAACTGCGCAGCCCGAGATCAGGCCGTGCGATCGCCGCGTGCATCGCTTCGACCAGGTCGGTGACGCCGGCGGTCGCGTCCACGCCGAGCCGGGCGAGACCGTGCAGGTCTGACAACTGTCTGGTGTATCTGTCCAGCATCGGTGGTGCGATCTGCGCTGCGGAGATACCCGACAGTATGCACGGCCCGTGCCGCGCGCATGCGCGAAGCGCTTGCCCTGCGACAGGGCCCGGGCCGAAACCCGGGTCCTGCCGGTCGCTGCGGTCGATCCAACGATCAGAACGTGATGCTCCAGCTGTCGATGCGGCCGACATCGCCTGCGGCATTGTCGTTCACGCGCAGGGTCCAGGTGCCGTTCAAGGCTTCGGCGGGTGCGCTCGGCCGTCGGGCAGACTGACTGGGAAGTTTGAGTGTGCCGGGCTATCGGAAATGACAGGCTGCAACCACCGGCAATCCTCCCAAGCTCGACGCGCTCGATACGAGCGATCTTTCCATCGCACGGGAAATGTTGCCGATGAACAACTGATCACAGTGGACAATGCATTAACCGCCTTGGAGGTCGCTTTGCCGGGGTTGATTTCACTGACGGTCAATCAACGTAAAGCCCTGTCGCAGAGGGGGGCGAAGTCCGAAGCCTGTGCATCGACAATGACCTCGCCGATGTCATTAAAACCTTCGACAGGCGGTTCCTGGTTGCGATCCATCATGACGATATCGATGTCGCGAAACTGGCTCGTGGGGACCTGATGAATCGCTGCATTGACGGCAGCGACCGCTTGGTCGGATTTGCAAAGGCAGGCGAAGCGCGGGGCATCTAGCATCGGCCGACCTAGTCGGAGGCCGGTGAAAAATTGGAATCGGCATATACCCCGGTACGGAAATCTTGTCGGGGCGTTTTGCATTTCAGATATCAGCGCGTCAAACTCCTCGTCGATCGATTTTGTGCGTTTCGTCGCAGTTGCCCTGAGTGCTGCATACTTCTGATTACTAGCGATTTCGGTATAAGCCTGTCCCTTAAGCCGGTAAGATTGAGCAAGGCTGCTTTGGCCTGTTAATGGTTGGGTTCAATGGCTTCCATCATCGCCAAGTTTCTAGAGACGATAGGCGCCAGCAGGGACATGCCCGAAGCCGAGCGTCGTTCTGGGAGATTATTCGGGCCACCTCGGATCGAGCCGGGCTCAGCGCTTGAAACGATTGCGGCTCTTAATCCATCGACTGCGATTGCTTATGCCGACGCCGTGGCGGGTGAAATCAAGAAAGCTATCGCCGCCTGTACGATCGAGGACCCGGCAACTACAACCGTGCAACTTCTCGAACAAATCCATAGCCTGAAGAACGCCATTGCCCCAACCGGATCGCGCGAACTGTTGAAGGGGTGCGAACAACTGCGGCTTGACGCGAGTCACTCCATTCCACGATCATTTTTGGCACAGGATTTTATCGCTGTGGCAAGTGCTGGCACGCTGCTAATTAGAAATTTTCGACGCACCCTTTCCAGAGACGCAGCGGGTCCAAGCTGATTTAGCTAGTTGCGATCGCCATGATCCACAAGCCAAGGACGAAAAGAAAGAGTTTTTGTCGCAGGCCGTGTGTGGGGCCTGGGCGACTTCGCAAAACCAGGCTCACAAGCACAGTGCCAACGGCGCCAAGAATCGGAACTGCTGCATTGGATTTCACCATAACTGCGAATACTGAGACAGCCATCGCCAATCCAACAGACGCAAAGGCAGTTGCAGCCGCATAGCGGTGTGCGCGTCTGATTTCATCGCTTCTCACGATCGTTGCGTCGCGCTGTGTTGTCGCTATAACGGGAACCAGAAGCGCAGCGCCGATGCAACAGGCCACAGCTACCACTATGGAAGCTATGCCCATATTCAACGCGAGCAGGAAAGCAACAGAAATGAGCGCTGCCGCGATCGCTGCGTACGCAGAATGCATGATAGATCGAGTAGGAACGGTGAAATAGACCGACAACGCAACCTCAGATGCCGGTAGGTCAGGCCGTCGACGGTGAGCGACAACGATAAGAATGCCTGCGAGCAGTACGCCAGCAATGGCAACGATCTTCGCGAGAGTTGTCGGCATGGCCTCAGCTCAATGCGCTCAGTACGCGTGCGCGCGTCGAGTCGACGAGCGATACAAGCGGCTCCACCATGCCTGCTGCCATGCTCAGCTCACCGAACTTGAGATGGTTCCGCAAGCCATCGCAGAGCTCCGCGCCCTTGATGTCCCCAGCATTGAGCAACAAGTTTTTTATGCGATGCGTTCGATCGGCTGCACCGTGAATGTCCTCTGACGAAAAAGCCTCAAGAAGCAATCGACATTCGTTGTCTATCTCCATGAATAGCTTGTCTGCGAACTGCCTAGCCGACTCCGTGCCCGTAGATTCATGAATAAGCGCTATGCCGGTCAACCGCTCATCGGCGGACTCCATTGATATCGCTCGTTTGGCAATACCGGAAACGGTTTCCAGCAACGCCAATAATTTCATGTAGTTGATTGGCTTAGTGAGATATCCGAGTGCGCCAAGCGTCTCCGCATCTCTGATTGCCTCAGGCGAAGCATCTGCGGAAAGCATATAAGTGGGTGTCGTAGACATGATGCCTTCTGCCCGCAGCATGCCGAGTACGTCGTTACCTGTAAGGTCAGGCATATGCAGATCCAGGAGAATAAGATCAAATCTTCCTTCGCGGGCCATCACGAGTCCCTCTTGCCCACTAAGTGCCATGGATATCGTATGTCCAGCGATGGATAGCAGCCGATCGATCGTTTCAAGGTTGCTCGTCGCATCATCAATTACTAGGCATCGCATCGGTGGTGTGTGCTTGCGATGTTCTTCAACCGCTTCCTGGAAAGTAACATTTGGAGTTGCAAGTGCGCCTAGTGCGGCGCGGCTGAAAGTCAGTCGAACCGTGAAGAAGCTGCCGCCTCCAGGGCGTGGCGCGTATTCGACAGTGCCGTCGATATACGAAAGAATAGATTTCACAAGGAACAGGCCAAGCCCCACGCCTCCGTGTCGACGTGCACTACCGGAACTAAGCTGATGGAAGGGCAGCCAGATCTTCTCAAGGTCTTCTTGGGGAATTCCAGGCCCAGTGTCGGCGATGGAAAACCGGACGGGGATACGCTCGTTCGTCTCCGGGCCGTCCCGTTCCGCTCGAAGCTCTACTTTCCCACCTTCCGGCGTGAACTTGACTGCATTGGTGACGAGGTTTGTAATCACTTGTTCCAGCCGTGTCGCATCGGACTGCAAAACCAGATCTGCCACGTCATCCGAGGCGACGTGAAGCTCGATGTTCTTAGCCAGTGCCAATGGTTCGGCCATGTCGCGAATAGTTTTGAGAAGCGATGAGATCCGGAATGGCTCGGATAGAATTGACAACGAACCCGCCTCGATCGTGCGCACATCAAGCACTTCGTTGACACGATGACGAAGCGCATTTGCGGAGCTGAGTAGCGCATCAACAATCTGTCGCTGACTGTCAGGCATTTTTTCAACATCAATCAGGACAGCGTTATTGATGACGCTATTCAGTGGCGTCCGTAACTCATGGCTCATCGTCGCAATAAATTTTGATTGTGCGTCGCGCGACTTTACGGCTACTTCCGAAACAGCACGGACGATATTCAAAAGTCTCACGACGGACAGCGGCATCATTACCAACAATGTCGCTGCGAAAAGGGCGAAGTGTGGCCTAATCGCAAAATAGTTCGGATCAGAAGGCGCAGTCAAAACAACGACGACAGAAACGAAAATCGTTCCATAAAGTAGTCGCCTATTGAAACGGGCACCCACGGTGATTGAAATGATCGGCAAGTAGCAGATGAAGGCGATCATCAGGTCGAACGCGCGGTTCAGCAGAATCGCTACCCCCACTATGTTTGCGATTGCACCCAGCGCGTCGATCAGATGCGATGATCGAATCCACTGACGCTGGATGGCGAACCACCACGAGAGGGCGAACGCCAGCATCACCAGCACATGGGGCAATATGGCGACCGCTTGGGGGTAATTCCACCACTGAGGTGTGCGCGGAATGTTTGTTGGCCCTAAGAAGTACCACAGCAGGGCCCATGCTGTCGCGAACAGCAGGCCGTAGACGCGCAATCGCGCAATCTCGGGTTCTCGATATCCCGAGAGCGCAGCCTCAAGAACGTTGTCGCGGAGCGAAGCAGCGATCTGCACGAGCGACAAAGGTGCGTCTTCTATGCGATTCGACATGATTTAATTTGGATATTCGTAACAAAAAAATTCGTACGCCCTTGATTTTCATCGATCTTGTTGGCGAAAATCACAGCGCTCCTTTGCTTTTTGCCTCATGGCTTCCACCTGCCCGCGCCGCTGCAATGTAGACTATAACCATGCACACCACTTGCTCAAGCTGCTCAACAAGCCAATGACAACATCAGCGACGGATCGCAATCGCTTAGCGCAGCAGTGTTGAAATGAATCTACAACTATGAAACAGAGTACTTCGCCCGAACGTGATTTTGCTAATTTCACGCACATCATCGCTGACGACCACCCGTCTGTCACTCTCGCCGTCGGCCAGATGCTTGCCGATCTGCTCGGCGTGGTGGCTTCACGATTTTCGACAGTCCATACCAGCGCTTCACTGCTTGACGTATGTGCCCAACCGTCCGACTCGCCGCGAATTGTCATACTCGACCTTGTCATGCCCGGACGACTCAAACGAGTCGCGCTAGTGCGTGCCTTGTTGGCAACCGATCCGAAATTGCGCTTGCTCGTCTATACAGCCGACGAGAGCGCCTTCCTAGCCCGCGCGGTCATGGACGCTGGCGCACTGAGCTATGTCGCAAAAACCAGTCCCACGTCCGAGTTAGTCAAAGCCTTCGCTTCGGTCGCGAATGGCCAAGCCTATGTTGATAGCCACATCAGCCTCGACGGCTTGAGCAAGCACGCCTGGACTTCACTTACCGACAGCGAACGGGCCGTGCTCATTGCTTTCTGCCGCGGCGCGAAAGCCAACGAAATTGTGGACTCCACCGGACGCAGCTATAGCACCGTTACGACGCACAAATACAACGGATTGAATAAGCTTGGCTTACGCGACGGCTCCGATCTACTGCCTTACATCTACAGCAACGGACTATTGCACGAGTTGGATGATGAGCCACGCGACGCTTGAGAGTCCAGTCCCGTCGTCCTCGTAATTTTCCCAATTTCCTTTTTTTTCGTTAGAGGCCACCCTTTCCTCGTGCCGTAAATGGCAAATGAGGGTCGCAGGATGATGGTCGAGACATGCCAAGTCGGGCTCGCACTGCGCCTCGGTGACAACACCTGGGTCGTGATCCATCGTCGCCAAGGCGAACGCGTCGTTCTGGGCGCCACAGCGCCGGTCGGCACCGAGCTGATGTTCGATGGCGCCCCCATCGGCCCCATTTTCGGCGCGGTCGGCATTTGGAGTTACCTCTTTCTCTTGCACGCCATCCGCCGATTCATGCTCGGCCGGTTTGAGGTGTGCGTGTGGCTGCCCGGCGAGATCGTGCCGCTCGCCAGCGATTGCGACGATTTCATCCACATCGGCGTGATCGCGCAGCCTGATTTGCGGATCAGATACGAGCAGGGCACCCGGCAGCGGATCTCTGCCGTTGTGCCGTCGCCGCCTGTGCCCGCTTGCGTCTGGCACTGAGAGGAAAACACCATGCTCACCCTGACCCGCCGGACCGGCGAGACCATCTATATCGGCGACAACACCTGCATTACGGTCTACGACCGGCTGCGCTATCACGT
>JBIITV010000221.1:0-4823 GCA_044340325.1 Lysobacteraceae bacterium | reverse complement strand
CGACTTTTTCTGGTCAAGATCTGGGCGCAATGGAATGCACAGATGGGCGAGAGAGCCGCAAATCGAGTTGCCGTGATGGCCTGAGCTATTTTGCAGGGCCGACTGCTTACGGTTCGAACCGATTCCGTGTCGCGATCGAAGCCCAGCTTGGTCGGCCTGCGGGTCCTCGCAAGGTGGGGCGTCCAAGAAAGTCTGAGACGCCCCCGGAATACTCAGAAACTCTAGTGTTTCGCTGGCCCCGGCATCCACAGGCGCCGCGCAACCGCCCTCCCGAGGGACTCGACGCATCATTTTTTTCACTTTTGACCGTCTGTTAACCGGAAATCAAGCAGTTGCGATACGGAGTGATGATTTTTTTCTCACTTTTTTCTCACTTCCAACCACGAGAGGGCTGATGGATGTGTCATTGATGCTATATATCGGCAGTCGTGACAAGCATTAAACAGGCGGATTACGAAACATCGATATAAGACGGGCCGCTGTCTGGCACTGGACTACGGAATCGTCTCACTAACACCCGTGGATGCCATGACGGCCCAATCCCACGGGCGCGATCCATCAGATCCCAGATGCGCCGGACCAGCATCGGACCTGACACCCTTCCAAGTTGATTCTCATGTCTAGGAGAGATTTCGAATGATCAGGACCATACTTTTCGCTGCGGCGCTGACGCTGTCCATGTTCTCAGCGAGTGCCACTGCGGCTCCCGCTGCCCCGACACGGATCGAGGCGAGCGGCGGCAGTTTCGGCTTTATGCGGTTCGGCTCGTGCACAAGCGGGGTTGTTAGTTCGGCTTGCCCGCAAATATGTATGAACGCCTACAAGCGGTATCGTCCCGGAATTACCCCCCCTTCCACTGTCCAGCCGCAGTGGTGCTTTAACAAGGCCGACACAGGCAAACGTACCCCTGGCGCAGCGGTTTTCCGCCAGGGCAAGTTCCTCAGCAAGTGAGTGAGGCTGCGCGTGGCTGCCAACGGCGCCCATGCCGAAGCGCGGCCACGAGTGCCTGATCCGATCCACGACTGGCTCCAAGACGGCCCCGGCCCTGTGCCGGGGCCGTCGTCAAGAGGGGCTCGCGATCACTGCTGCCAATGCCGGTACACCTCATGCCCCGTTTCTACGTCCCCCTGAGCTTGCTTGCGTGCCTGCTGGTGGGCTGCGGGGCCAACATCGCCGATACGCCCGCCAAGGCAACCGGCGAGACAGCCCCGCAGACCACCGGCGCCCCCCGTTATGCGGGTGAGTCCGCACTGGTGCTGCTGTACACCCGGAACGCCAAAGGCGACACCCGCTTCCTCTGCAGCGGCGCGTTGGTGACCTTGGACGCATCCCTCGCGGCGCAACCGGGCATCCTCACCGCCGCGCATTGTTTTGCGGAGCCCGACCCGGACGTCCATGCTTTTCTCGCGTCCTTCGACGACGGCAAGAGCTTCCACGCCCTGAAGCAGGCCTGGGTTGGCGACAACATGGCCGGGGCGGATATTGCCTTTGCCGAATTCGACCCTTCGCTGAAAGACACCCTGCGCGCACAGGCATCGCTGCCCGTGGCGCTGGCTCCCCCGGCCGTCACCGCCGGCGATCCGCTGTGGAGCTGGGGCAACCCCGATAACCAGGGCCGGGCCTTGACACTGGGATATGTGATGAATTCCGCGTACCAAAAACCGCCGATCAGCGGCTCCATCGATGGAGCGGACGTGACGCTGGACCTGCGTGGCTACATCGTCACCGAACTGAACACTGCCCCTGGCTCGTCAGGCGGGATGGTGCTGAGCCAACACGGGGTGATCGGCGTGGTCAGCAGCGACTTCTTGCACGACAAGCACTTCAAGACCGTGTTCGTCACCCCCATCGCCCGGCTCAAGCCCCTGTTTGCGCAGCCGCCCAAGGCCCTCGTGGGAACGCTCAGAGACGGCTAAAAAACGAAACCGGCGAAACCGGGGTCAGTGTGGAATGGCACTTACTTAAGCCCCGTCATCCCCGCGTAAGCGGGGATCCAGCCTTGGCCGGCGCTACGTCCGCTACATCAGCGACCGCTATCACCGCAGCGGCACGCTCTGGGAGGATCGCTACAAGGCCTGTCTGGTCGAAGACGGCGAGCGCCTGATGCGATGCCATCGTTACATCGAGCTCAATCCGATCTTTTGCGCGAAAACGGTGCCCTGGACGAAGTCGCCGCATTGGAGCTGGAGTTGAAAAAATCCAGGCAGCGCGCAGCCAATCCGAAAAAGTAAGTGGACTGGCGTCTAACCCCATCGATCAACATTGCAGGCCATTCGCAGAACGGGCGTTCCACGATGGCCTGGAAATACAAAATGATGCAACTGCTCAAACCAACCGTGTCGCCGTCTGAATTCTCATGCCCTGCCAGCAGGATCGGACATTTCTCTCTGCTGTGTGGCCTTGATCGTTTTTGATCTTTCCGGGGAAAACGCAGTGTCAGGCTCGCTTCTCTCGAAGCGAACCCGACCCTGTTTGATGACCCCGTTCGATGCGATCACCAGTGCGGGGCGACTCATCCGCCCCGCACGGCGCGTTCAGTTGAAGATTACAGACCAGTCTGGGTCCTGAGAAAGTTGCGCACCAACAAGTTGGACACGCGGGTGTAGACGCCGAACTTGTTCGGAAGCGCGCAGCCGGTGCCCCAGCTGACGATGCCGGTCAGCACCCTGCCCTGGGCCAGCGGGCCACCGGAGTCGTTCTGGCAGGCGTCGCGGCCGCCAGCGTCGTAACCGGCGCACATCATGCGCAGGGTGATCAGGCCATTGTAGGAGTTGGCGTCGTTGCAGTTGGCGCGGCTGACCTGCGGCACCGTCACCTTGCGCAGGTTGATCGGGTAGCTGCCGCCGTCGCTCAGGGCGCCCCAACCGGTGACCAGCAGGTTGGTGCCGTCCGCCGCATGGGCGTTTGCCAGCGAAGCGAAGGGAATGCCGCTGGTCGATGAGGACAGCGTCCACACCGCGACGTCGTAGTCGAAGGTGTTGGGGTTCCAGTTCGGGTGGATCGCGACCCGGGTGACGTTGCGGCGCACGCCGGTGCCATCGAGATTGCGGGTGCCGGTCAGCACCTGGACCTGACCGGCGGTGATGAAGTCACTGCAATGCGCGGCGGTGACGATCATGTTGGCCTTGACCAGGGTGCCGCCGCAGATGAAGGCGTTGAAGTTGTTGGCGATGCTGCGGTTGAGCAATGCAACCTGGAACGGGTTGTCGGCCGAACCGGCGACGGTGCCACCGACGATCCTGGTCTGGAACAGCGGCTTCTGATCGGCTTCGGTCAGCGTGTTGATGCCGGCCTGCAGGTTGCGCTCGGTGACGCGCAGCTGGACGTATTCGCGCATCCAGTTGCCGCGCGCGTCGATGGATACGTTCTTGATCTGTGAAATCTGCGCCGCAGCCACCGGCGCGTAGGAGGCAAAGCCGCCGGCAACCATTAGCAGGACGGAGGACAGGCCCAAACGGATTGTTGCGTTCATATCTCAATACTCCTTGTTGATTGTGAATATGACGAAAGCGGGAACGTGGTTTTTGAGACAAGGCTCGCAGTAGCGCTTGACCACGTAGAACCCGATCTCTTCGCCCGGTTAACGATTGAATCGATACGCCCTGCAATCAGGGTCAGGTTCACCTCTTTCGAAATGAACCTGCCCCCGGTTGATGCGATCAGCGGTACGGGGCGGACGTACCTGCACCGCACTGCGCATTCAGTACCGCCAGAGCGCAGTCCCGGGAGTTGCCCTACTGGTGCTGACCGATCCGGTGGCTAAAGCGTTCAGATGAAAGCCGCTTGCGCGGGATTGGAAATACGTCGTCCCGGTGGCGGTCCTCCGCCACTGATGGGTCCAGAGCGTGTAATCGCAAACCCTATGTTGGAGGCCGCCCGGATAGCCGGCGCTGGCCACGCATCTGCCCGTAGCGACATTCCTAAGCGCAACAAAGCCGCCAGGAAGCGCTACCTGAGTCCACATATGCCTAGCGTCGCCGGCTCTGCAACTCTCGTTGCGGACATAGATGTCTATGTCGCGTACCGCCAGGCAGCGACCGACGAGAGAGGTGTTCACGATCATTGAAGTCTGCGCGAAGGCAGCCGGCGCATAGGCGGAGAGCCCACCGGCAACCATCAGCAGCACGGAAGTCAGGCCAAGTCGGATTGTTGCGTTCATATCTCAATACTCCTTATTGATTGTGGATCTGACGGAAGAGGAAACGCAGCTCTTGAAGCGGGTTTTGCGGCGGCGCCCGACAGCTGTCGCTTTACCACGGAGCACCCAATTCTTTTGCTCATGGATACCGAAGTCGGATACGTATTCAAGGCCAGAATCACCTTGAATCGAATCCGACCCAATTGCCGCAAAACCAGAATCGATGGTGACCGCGCGATTTGCTGGTGACCTGCGAATCGCGACCGCAATGCAGTTCTATCACCGGCGACACATCGATCAACCCTGCCGTGGGCGGAACCAAGAGGAACCAAGAGAAAATGAGAACGAATCGATCGACAGACAGCATAACTGCTTGTTTTTCATGAAAGCAGGTGCCCAAAAAAGAGAAAAAAACAATATTCCGTTGACCCTGGGCAGGGCTTGTGCGCGGCTTCTGGGCCACGTTGCATATTGGTGTAGAGGGAGGTACCGGGCACGACCTGTCTGTTCCGCGAATTGCTTCAACCCTCAGGCATCGGAGAAGGACGCATGGAGCGCCGTTGGAAAGACGCCCGCATTGATGGCCATGGGACGCGGCTCACGCGGCAAGGGCAGTCGATCGATGCCGCATGCAGGTTGATGGATCGCGCCACGGATCCGATCGAGCAGCGCCATCGCGTGTTGG
>JBIITV010000220.1:0-4852 GCA_044340325.1 Lysobacteraceae bacterium | reverse complement strand
CCAGATAGACCTTGCGGGCGATGTTCGAAAGATACAGCGCTTCCTCGACTGCGGTGTTGCCGCCGCCGATCACCGCCACGTCCTGATCCTTGTAGAAGAAGCCGTCGCAGGTCGCGCAGGCGGACACGCCGCGGCCCATGAACTTCTGTTCCGATTCGATGCCCAGATACTTGGCGGTAGCGCCGGTGGCGATGATCAGCGCATCGCAGGTGTATTCGCCGCTGTCGCCTTTCAGCCGGAACGGGCGCTGCGAGAGGTCGGCGGTGTGGATGTGGTCGAAGATGACTTCGGTGTCGAAGCGTTCGGCATGGGCCTGCATCCGCGCCATCAGGTCCGGGCCCATCAGGCCGTGGGCGTCGCCCGGCCAGTTGTCGACTTCGGTGGTGGTCATTAGCTGGCCGCCCATCTGGAGGCCGGTGATCACCACCGGCTTGAGGTTGGCGCGCGCCGCGTAGACGGCGGCGGTCCAGCCGGCGGGGCCGGAGCCTAGGATGATCAGCGGGATATGCCTGGAAGTGCTCATGGGGTCTCGGGTCGTCGGGAGAGTTGGCCCGGAGTGGATCCGGACATGCTGGCAGACATTGTAGACAAGGGCGCCCGAATCAAGGCGTCTGCGGCTTGTTCGCAGGCGTCGCGCGCAGAACGCTGCATCGCGGCCGGGCGAATCGCGGCTGCTGGCCACGACTACCAGCCGGCGACTACCAGTCTTCGTGGCCGGGCAGCAGTCCGCGCAGCTCGGCGTCGGTGAGATTGCGCCACTTTCCAGGCTTCAGATGTCCGAGTTTGATATTCCCGATCCGTACCCTCAACAGTTGTTTCACCCGCAAGCCGAAGTGCGCCGCCATCAACCGGATCTGCCGGTTCATGCCCTGCACCAGCACGATCCGGAACCCGCTGTGTCCAAGCTTGCCGGTCTTGCAGGGCAGGGTGACCTCTCCATGGATCGGCACGCCGCGGCTCATCCCGCGCAGGAACTCGTCGGTGACCTGACGGTTCACCACCACCAGATACTCCTTCTCCAGTTTGTTCTCGGCGCGCAGGATCGCATTGACGATATCGCCGTTGCTGGTCAGCAGGATCAATCCTTCCGAATCCTTGTCGAGACGCCCGATCGGAAAAATCCGCTGCTGGTGATCGACCAGATCGACGATGTTGTCCTTGACGTCGGCTTCGGTGGTGCTGGTTACGCCGACTGGCTTGTTCAGCGCGATATAGACATGCCGACGCTGCCCCTTGGCAGCGGTTCGCGGCTTCAGTGACTGGCCATCGATCTGGACCTGATCGCCTTCGCCGACCTCGGAGCCGACCCGTCCACGCTGTCCGTTGACCGTGACCCGGCCTTCCCCGATCAGGCGGTCGGCTTCGCGGCGTGAGCAATAGCCGGTGTCGCTGATGTGTTTGTTGAGGCGCATGGGAGGCAACAGAGGAATAAGCTGTGCATCGTAGCTTGTAGGCCGCCCGAAATCCCGCCCGAAGTCCCATCGAATCATCTCGTGCGGCATCGAAGATGCCTGTAAGATCAGCCCCCTAGACGCACTTTCTCAGGTATCCGGACACGGTGGCACGCGAGCTTTCCGACCGCAGCAGCAAACCCCGTCGCGCCGCCGTGGCCGAGGCTCCCAAAGCGAGTCCGTTCCGGCAGCGGCTGGTGCGGGATATCGCGTTGATCATGATCGCGCCGTTTCTCCTGTACCTGCTGGTCTGTCTCTTCACGTTTTCTCCAGAGGACCCGGGCTGGTCGCACTCCGGCAGCGTGACCGCGCCGCTGCAGAACGCCGGCGGTCGGGTCGGGGCATGGTTGGCCGATGTCCTGCTGTATCTGTGCGGCTACGCAGCCTTCGTGCTGCCGCTGATTCTGGGCGCGGTCGCCTGGATCGCCCTGTTCGGGATGGACAGCGACGGCGATGGCGATGCGGATCTAGGGCCGGCGCTGCGGTTGGTCGGCATCGTCGGGTTCTTGGTCGCAGCCACCGGCCTGCTGTACGTGAAGATCGGCGCAGCGCCCGATTTTTCGGCGGGGGCGGGCGGCATCCTCGGTCGTCTGGTCGGCGATTCGCTGTTCCGTGGCTTCGGCCCGGTCGGTGTGAATCTGTTCCTGATCGCGCTGCTGCTGATTTCGATCACCCTGGCCACTGGCCTGTCGTGGTTGGCGGTGATGGACCGCATCGGCGCGCTGGCGTTGAAGATTCCGCCGCTGGTCTCACGGTATTTTCGCAAGGGCACGCAGCAGGCAGCCGAGTGGCAGCAGGTGCGGGCCATGCGCGAAGAGCGCGAGGAAGTGCGCAAGGTCGATACCGAGAAACGCGCCAAGCGCGAGCCGGTGAAGATCGAGCCGCCGCCCGCGCCGGTTGTCGAAAAGAGCGAGCGCGCCAAGCGCGAGCAGCAGATCCCGCTGTTCCACGTCGCCGATGGTTCCGGCATTCCGCCGCTGTCGCTGCTCGACGACCCCAAACCGCAGCCCAAGGGCTACGACGAGGACACGCTGGAAACGATCTCGCGCCAGATCGAATTCAAGCTCAAGGATTTCCGGATCGAGGCCCAAGTGGTCGGCGCGTATCCCGGGCCGGTGATCACCCGCTTCGAGATCGAACCTGCGCCGGGCGTGAAGGTCAGCCAGATCAGTTCGCTGGACAAGGACATCGCCCGCGGCCTCAGCGTGAAGTCGGTGCGCGTGGTCGACGTGATTCCGGGCAAGTCGGTGATCGGTCTGGAAACGCCGAACACCAAGCGCGAGATGATCTATCTCAGCGAACTGCTGCGCTCCAAGGAATACGACAAGTCTGCGAGCCCGCTGACCCTGGCGCTGGGCAAGGACATCGCCGGGCGGCCGACGGTCGCCGATCTCGCGCGCATGCCGCATCTGCTGGTCGCCGGCACCACTGGCTCGGGCAAATCGGTGGCGGTCAATGCGATGGTGCTGTCGCTGCTCTACAAGGCCAGCGCGAAAGAGCTGCGGATGCTGATGATCGACCCGAAGATGCTGGAGCTCAGCGTTTATCAGGGCATCCCGCATCTGCTGGCGCCGGTCGTCACCGATATGAAGGAAGCCGCGAACGGATTGCGCTGGTGCGTGGCCGAGATGGAGCGTCGCTACAAATTGATGAGCGCGGTCGGCGTGCGCAATCTCGCCGGCTTCAACAAGAAGGTGAAAGACGCGCAGGACGCCGGTCAGCCGATGCTGGACCCGCTGTTCCGTCCGAATCCCGAGCTGCAGGAAGCGCCGCCCACGCTGGAGCCGATGCCCTTCATCGTCATCTTCATCGACGAATTCGCCGACATGATGATGATCGTCGGCAAGAAGGTCGAAGAACTCATCGCCCGGCTGGCGCAGAAAGCACGCGCCGCCGGCATCCATCTGATTCTGGCCACCCAACGCCCGTCGGTGGACGTCATTACCGGTCTGATCAAGGCCAATATCCCGACCCGCATCGCGTTCCAGGTGTCGAGCAAGATCGACTCGCGCACGATCCTCGATCAGTCCGGCGCGGAGACGCTGCTCGGTCACGGCGACATGTTGTATCTGCCGCCCGGCACAGCCTTGCCCGAGCGCGTTCACGGCGCGTTCGTCAGCGACGAGGAAGTGCATCGCGTGGTCGAGCACCTGAGGCAGACCGGCGGTGCGCCCGATTATGTCGAAGGCGTGCTCGAGGAAGTGCAGACGATGGGCGATGGCGTGGTCGTCGGTCCCACCGGCCTGCCCGAAACTGGTGGTGGCGGCGGGGACGAGAGCGACCCGCTGTACGACGAGGCGGTGAAGATCGTCACCGAAAGCCGCCGTGCCTCGATTTCCGGCGTACAGCGCCGCCTGAAGATCGGCTACAACCGCGCTGCGCGGCTGGTCGAAGCGATGGAGGCCGCAGGCGTGGTTTCGCCGCCGGAGCACAACGGCGACCGCACCGTCATCGCACCGCCGCCACCGCGTTGAACTGGCCGGCTGCGGCGAATTCACGTTCAGCTTGCGCCGTTCAGACTGCCGGCATCGTTCATCGGGCCTTACCTCGTGACCTACATGTTTCGTTTCCTGACCGCTTGTCTTCTCTTCGCCGCCGCCATCACCGCCCATGCTGGAGGACGCGCGTCCCTCGACACCTTCACCAAAGGCCTCAAAGGCCTCGATGGCCAGTTCAGCCAGCAGGTGTTCGACAGCAAGGGCAAGCGCAAGGAATCTTCATCGGGGCGAGTAGCACTGTCGGCGCCGCGCCTGTTCCGCTGGGAATATCTGAAGCCCTATCCACAGCTGATCATCGCCGATGGCAAGAAGGTGTGGATCTACGACCCCGATCTTAAACAGGCGAGCACCCGCGCACAGGGCGCCGAAGAACAGAACAGTCCGCTGGCGGCGCTGATCGACCCGCAGCGGCTGGACCGCGATTTCAACGTCAAGGACGTCGGCAGCGGGGAGGGGCTCGAATGGCTCGAACTGACGCCGAAGCAGGACGAAGGCGCGGGTTTCCAGAATGCGAGGCTCGGCTTCGATAAGCGAGGTCTCGCGCGCATGCAGATCCTGGATGCGCTGGGCCAGCGCACCGACATCCGTTTCACCGGCTGGAAACGCAATCCGGCGTTCGCGCCGCAGACCTTCCGGTTCACGCCGCCGAAGGGCGTCGATGTGGTCGGCGCCGAATGACGATGATCGATACCGGTCCGCGCCAGCCTGCTTTATCCGTTGGTTGCGCCATGCAACTGCACCCCGACATGCGCCATCGCCGCTTCAGACGCTGCGGTTGCCTGGTTCTGATGGCGGCATCCTTTGCGATGTCGACGGTCTGGGCTGCGGGTCCGAAGCCGGCGCCCCCAGCCACTGCCGCGAAAGATGCGCTGGCGCGCGAACGCGAGACGCTCGACGGTGTGG